>NZ_JBLYIG010000466.1:0-8810 GCF_049222245.1 Nitrospira sp. BLG_2
CGGGTGCAAATGAGCTGGGACCGTTGTCACACCCACCCAACCCTGGGGCCGCACCGAGACGCAGTCTACCCACCCGTCTGCAGCGGGTCCCTACACCGGGCGAGGTGCGAGGACGGGTGGAACGCTCATTGACAGGACCCCCATCATTACCCCTTCACCCATCCATACACTCTTCGGCTTGGCTCGGCCCCTTCTTCCAAATAGCTCATTCTGAGCCGGCCTAGGGCGTCATTCGGCACTTCGCGCCGTTTCGCCTCGGCATCAACTCCAAAAATCTTGGCGGCGTTCAATCCAAAAATTCGTTCCTTTACCCGCTTCGTCAGAGGCTGATACTGATGCTTTTCGATCAATTCCTCGGGGATCTGAAATCGCCGAAACGCCTCGATCTGCCATTGCGGCGTTCCATACCAGATGGAATCTGGGCCCCAAAGTCCACGCTCAATGCCGAACGAGCGAGTAATCTGCCCCAGCAAATGCGCGCAGATCAACGGATAGGTCGTCACTAATTGGGCAAAGGTAGAACCCAACTCCATATAGATATTGGAGATACTCGGCTCCGTTTCCTTCATCCGGCAGAACTCGGTGGTCCACGGGATCTCGCCGGTCTTCGCGAATATCTGATCGATCGATGCTACGCCTCGGAACCCAGAGTGATACACCAGAAAGTTGAGATCTGGAAAGTCCTTGGCCGCCCTGATCAGATCTCTGGGATGGTTGTAATCCGGAACGGGACCGATGGGCAGGCCTTTGTGAATGCATATCTTTCTCACATTGAGCTTTCGCGCCTGTTCCAACATGGGATAGGCAACGCGCTCATCGTCCATACGCCAGCCTCGATCGAATCCCTTCGGACAGGAACCGGTGTAGCATTTCCATGCATCGACCTTGAGGGTTTCAGCCTGCATCGCCATGAATTCCAAATCAGCCGCACCCAATTGTGGTGTCGCCAGACCGTGCGCCAACATCCGTTGAGAACCGGCCAACCGATTGATCTCGTCCCGGATGTGGGCCATCTCCTTGGGCGGGACAACGGCCTCTTGTGGATAAGGTCCGGGCGGCGTGCTGATGAGACCCACAGTGGTTTCACTATCGAAAAATACTTCTTTCACAAAATTCTTCCACGATAGATCGTCGAGGGTGCCACGATCCCCTGCGAGTTTCGGGTTGAGCCCCACCTCACGAATGCGCTTTCTCAACGACAGCAAGCCCTGTTTTGAAACGGCCCCCTTCCGCCCCAATTCGGCATCAAAAGGATCGTAGTGGGAACTGACGTAGTGGGTCTGTACGTCGAAGATAAAATACGGATCCTCTTGCTGCTCGGCAAACGCCGCTGTCTCGAACAACTCGATTTCTCCAATGTTAAAAAATCGGCCGAATGCATAGTTCATCGCCAGTAACGCAGCCGCCATACCGCCACTAGTCTTCAGGAAGCCTCGACGTGTCAATCCACGCCGAGCCGCCGCCTTTTCTGCCAATGCTCTCGTTACCCGGTCGACGCAAGCTTGCTCGGCCGTTTGGCAAATCGGGACAAATTCCTCGTTGGATACGATCTGTGTCGGAACAGCAGTCGTGAACGTCGCACCCTTTTTCACGGAAAGACCGCCAAAGAATAGTCTTGGTGGATATCCATGACACACCTCTTCATCTATACAGGACCCGCTGATTGTGTGAAATACTCCAAGCGCTGTCAAGCAAGCGATGCCAGGCAGGGCGTATCGGAAATGCTTATCAGGACTTGGATGAGGCGGCTGAGCGGTTCGTAGAGGAGGAAGACGTGTATGCGGCAGGGATCTCCACCACCACATCCAACTGAGAGTTGCCATCTTGATCTTTGCCGTCGTGTCCGACACTGTAGAGAACGCCTTTTTTCATGTTCACCAACATCGGCAACCCTGTATAGGGATCATAAAAACCTTGCCCTGCTTTCGCAATCCTTGTGAGGAGATTTCCATCCAGGGAACCACGTCTGAGCCAGGCTTGTAAGCTGGCAAGTCGGAGGTGGGCATCCGTATCGACTACGAATCCGTTGTACAGGTCCCATGGTGCAAGCGGTTCCAGGCCTACAATGTTCTCGATCGGATTAGTTAGATAGTCCATCAGGCCGGCCGCTGGAAAGTGGATATAGTTTCTCCGTTTCGGCAATGAACCATATTGCCCTTCACCGGCAGCTTTATAAGACGCATCGTAATATTCTGCATAGTCGTTGAGACGGCGTTGCATCGGCAAGGGCATGACAGATGCCACCATGATGTACACCGGCTGTTCTTCGGCCCTAATTGCTTTCAGCTGAGTCTCATATGTTTTCAAGGCCGAAACCAGTTCGCTTTGCATGGGCCAGCGCATCGAAAGTTCTACGTGATCAAGCGGGCGAAGAAGTTTGGTGACGCGCCCCAGATATTTTGCGTCAAAGTCTGAACGGACGAGTAACCCCGATGCGACTGCAATGTCGTCATTGATCGCCTGCGCTGCCAGCATTTTGATCGTAAGAGTTTTCGCCTGACCAAGTACAATACGCCACACTTCCATGTCGGTTTCCAACCGATCAATGCCTAAATCCGCGCCCTGCAAAAATCCATCCGCCACATGGAGCTGATGGGCGAAGACCATTTCGGCACAGGGCAACTCGACAGACTGACCGTAACCCCAGTCTTCAAAGGGTAGTTTTTGCCACTGACCATACCGACTGAGCGCCTGCTCATGCTGACTGCGCCATCCCTTGATAGTCTCTTGATGAGACTTGAACTCACCGATAGGATCTGGACTTCGAACCCACCCACGCATGACGTTCGTGGATGCATTCGATCCCTCGATCGTCCTCGATCCTGAACCACCAAAACATACTAACGCCGAACTACCACCGTTAGTATCGAGCTTCCGATCATGCCCCGCCTGTATCGGATCGAGACCAACCGGCGCATCGATCCCGAGGAGGAAAAAGTAGCCGTTTTTCTTGAAATCCGTCAGGGTTCGTTGAGGAATGGTGGTGAGGCTTTGAAAGACCGGAGATGACGACTCTTCCATGATGACCCAGGTCAGTCCGATGGCTCCGATCCCTAATGCCATGAGGAACCCCGAAAGCATCACCAGCCCCACACACGTCACCACAATAGAACGCGAAGTTGAAAAGCATGAGCTGGCAAAGTCGGCAATCGCAATGCGGACTCGACTCAGTGTGGAATTGGTCTTTCGGCAGAGCTTTGACTCCACTACTGGTTGTCGCGACTCAGTCGTCCTGACATTTCGGGACGACTCAAAGAGCACATCAACAACAGGAGCCTCCGACATAGGCCGGCTGACTTCCATCCGTTCTAAAATCGCCGGCGGCACCTGAGCAACGAGAGCCGCTGGAGGTTGTTCAATAGATCGAGCCGCTTCTCCCGCTTTGACCCATTCCTCTTGTTCAGGCGCTACCTTAGGAACCGGTTCAGGAATAGGAAATTGCGCCTCAACAAACGCCATTGCCGGCTGTTGCTGTTCATGGATCTGCACCTCGGTCATCTCTTCGGCGAGAGGGGAAGTTATCCCTATCGCAGGCGGCGATTCCCAACTTTTCTGGTGCTCTAGTAATGGGGAAGAAAGTAAAATCTCGGTTTCATCATGCTGCGTCTCGCCGGTAGGTTGTGACGGGGTGACGGGAAGCTTCTGAACAGCGCTGCGAGCGGTAGCGATCGCTCGGTCATTATCCTCGCTCAAGACTGAGTCAGCACTCTTAGAAGAAACTTCTAAGGGAACCACTATATCGACTGGCACCGATCCATGCTCTAAAAGTGGTGGCACAGTCACTATCACAGGAGTTTCCAATGGCGGCGCCTCATCCATCGTAAGAGAGCTCACCGCCGGAAGCTGCGGTTCCGATTCTACAAAGGCAGGGCTGCTTTCTGTCGGAAAAGAGAATTGTCCCAAACCAACAGCAGAAGTCTCTGGCTCAGCCGAAACCGGTGTCTGCAGTGCTGAAGCGATCAAGAACACCTCCGTTTCAACAACTGAATTGATCTGAGAAATCGGAGGTTGCGCTTGATCTTCACTAACGTTCAGTACACAGCCCGAGTCGGCTTCACCAGCCGATCGATCTACCGTTGATTCCGTATTTTCGCTGACCGGCTGATCTGTTTCCAAGGGGAGAATCGATATGACCGACCCCTGAACTTGGTCCCATGGCATAGGCACAATTTGATAACCGGAAGAGACTTGCTCTCCAAGCGACGTCGACTCCTCACGCGCCGGAATTTCCAGTGCTTGGTCTTCTAACACTTCCTGGAGAGATGCTGCAGAGGCTGAAGTAAGGGCTTCTTCCTCAATGTTTGTCCGAGTTACTTCCGAGGAAGGGACATTCGCAGAATGATCGCTTCCGAAATTCCATGCACTATTAAACAGGGATTCCCATGAGAAACCAGGATGCTTCCACGGTTCTGAAATCTTGTTAGCAGAAACCGCCTCGGGATTGGATGGAATGGGAGTATCTGAAGGCGGTTCAGCAACCACCTCCATTGAATTAGTCTCGACAGGCTGCTGGAGAGAAAACTGTCGATCCTCAGCCTCTATTGATCCAGCAGCCGACGGTTCCGTGCCCAAAAAGACGGGAGCCGACATTTCTTCAATCTGGGATGAGGGCATTATGCCAGCAGCCTCGATGGGCTGTGCTGAGCTAATTGGTGGTTCCGAAGCACCGGCGGGCTCCTTGTGTGCGGATGTCGTGGATGAGCCACTTATGTCATAGGATGCTTCTGGTTCAGCCTCGTCTAACAACCTCTCTTGGTCCTGAGGTGTTCCAGGGCAACCTGTTGACACAGTCGGATCTAGCCCATGTTGTGTCTCCGAACTCTCTGCAACGGGCATTGATGGAGTGAGTGAATACGTACCTTCAAGATCAACCTGTCCAGAAAGATCCTTCATCCCTGCTTCGGATGGAGCACTTTCAAATTCATGGATGCAGGTTTTGTCCTGTGCGTCACTTTTCCCTTCACTCGCATTACCAGAGGTCTGCTCTCGTAAAGGTGGATTGGAATGCACCATCTCTTCATCGAGAGTCGGCCCTTGATGTGCAGGAAGGTCCATGATTACCGGTGGGATTAGAGCCTCCGATGAATTCGGTACGTCCGTTACTTTGAACACATCCGGTGCTGTCTCTTGAGAATCCTGAATCTCCCACGGCATCACCCCATCCATTGGTTCAAGACCTGCCTGCATACCCTGACTACCCTCAGACATGTCGGACGATGGAGCGACCGTCGATTGTCCAGAATCGTTAGACTGACGGGCCAGCAACTCACCGGTTTGCACGTCGAAGAAAGACGTGAATCGAAAGGCCACAGGACTCGCGGGAGCTAGCTCCCGTATTTTTGCGTAGAGCTGAGAGGCATGATGTGGATTATCGGGATCAGGGTCTTCAATCAAGATATCGATCGCCTTGCCATACTCTGCAACGGCTTCGAGCATATTTCCTTTTTCTTGATAGAGCGCCCCCAGTTTCTCCAGGAAAGGAACACATCGAGGACCGGCGGCTAAGTACTCACGAAGCAACGATTCTGCCAGCCAATAGTCTTGGCGCTGAAACGCTTCGCTGATGAGTGAGTCAAAGGCTTGTCTCGCCGGGATAAGACTCCCGAGACGAAGATGGAGTGTAGCAAAAAGCCGTCGCGCCTCCATGTTGTGCGGATCGAGTGCCAGTAATTCCTTCAGTGCGGCAGAAGAACGCCCATATTTTCCGGCATTCATCTGGGTAATGGCTTCTTCAAGAAGCGCAGTTTTCCTGCTGTAGCCAACCACACCACGCTTGTGGCCACGGATGTTCTGGGTTTTATCGGATTTTAAAGGGGGTTTTTTATTCGCGCGCACGCTACAACCTTATCAGATCGTTTATGCATGGGAGCTCCGTACCGGCCCATGCGACTCTTCTGGACTCCTTGGATTGAACAATGACATAGGGGGTGAAACCTTTGAGGAGGGTGCAATCTAGATGCCTTATTCGATCCTCGTGATTCATGGATCAAGTCATTGTAAATTAAGGGATTGATTCACGAGCATTCCTTGTATTTCCTTCGTCCATCCAATTTTGGACAGACCTTTGCCATTCCCAACTTGGTCAGTTAGAAATGACACAAATCGGATATACGAGAATAAGAGATTAATCAGTTTCTCGGTAAAATGTACGCCTGAACGCACGCACGTAGTCTTCTTTATCGGTTGTCTTGTGGAAGTAATTAACTACCCTGCAAAGAACCGGCTCCTATTTGAGAAAGGATTGTCAGAGATACCCTCCTCTGCACAAGAGCTGAGGCTCCCGTTCGAAAAACTTCATCCTGGTTGTGTCCTTTAATACGCCTGTGATACGGTCAGACTCGCGTATCAAGCACCAACTGATGTCGCGGAATCAGAATCAATGGGTCCATCGTGCAAGTCATTCCAATAGTTTGTCGCCCAGGGAAACCGACCAGAAGATTTGAAGCCTGCCTGGTTTTGTTACTGCTTTTCTTCTTGGCTTACCCTCCTTCTCTATTCTCGCAGCAGGGGACAGGCGGCCACCCGGCGAAGGTGGCGCTCGATTTCAACGATGTGGATGTTCCCATCTTTGTCCGCTTTATCAGCGAACTGACTGGGAAGAACTTCGTCTTGGATGAAACCATAAAGAAGCAGGGGGGGAAGATTTCAGTGTTTTCTCCCACCAAGGTTTCGTCGGAGCAGGCTTACCACATGTTCGTCGCGGCATTGGAAGCAGCTCGATTGGCGGTGGTTCCCAAAGGCGGGAATGTGTACCAGGTCGTTCCGATGGGCGACCTTCCGCCGGAGCGAGGTGTATTTGTGTATAAGCTCAAGAACGCCAATGCCACGGATCTCGCTGCTGTGCTGACCAATTTAGTTGCCCGCTCACAAACTGTCGCACAAATAACCCCCGGCACCAGGCCTCCGATCAGACCCCTGACGGAATTCGAGGCTCCGGTTCAAGTGTTTGCCGATAAGGCCACGAACTCCATCGTGATCAGTTCGACCAAGATCGCATGGAATCATCTCCAACCAGTGATCCGCGACCTGGACATAAAGCGCAAACAGGTATTCGTGGAAGCCGTCATCCTGGAGGTTCAAGTCGATCGCCTGCGCCAGATCGGTACCGATCCTACGCAGGTGCTCGCTGCAGGAGGGGGTGATGCCGTTCGAGGAATCGTCTCAGTCAACCGGGCGCCGGAAGAAGTTGCAAATATTGCGGCGATCATCGCCGGCATTGCGGGCGGCGCGGCTTCAGGCGGTGGGCTGCAAGTGTTGAACACCGTTAATGTTCGAGCCTTCCTCCATCTCCTGATGAGTCTGACCGACACCAACGTCCTCTCCACGCCGCAAGTGCTGGCTGCGGACAATCAAAAAGCCAAGATTGTCGTGGGTGAGAATCGGCCTTTTCCAACCGGGCAGGCTCAAGGCATCACTGGTGGGACCCTCGTGACAATCGAGCGAAAAGACGTAGGTGTGACATTAGAGTTGACACCACAGGTTCTCGAAGATGAGTTAATTCGCCTTGAAATCAAGCAGGAGATCACGGCGATCGCAGAAAATGTGGCTCAAACAATCGGCACCGGCACCTCTTCTGTCCCGGTCGGACCCACAACGACCAAACGTTCGATGGAAACCACGACGATTGCCCAGGATCAACAGACACTGGTTATTGGAGGCTTGGTGCGTGACAATATCACACTTAGCGAACAGAAGGTCCCATGGTTTGGCGATATCCCTTGGTTGGGGTGGCTGTTTAAATCTCAAACTCGTCAGGTTGAGAAACTGAACCTTCTTGTCTTCCTCACGCCGCATTTAGTCCGGGACGGTGCGGACATGGTCGAACTGAATGCCAGAAAGGCTAGAGATCTTAATACTTTGCAGAGAGAGAACCGAATCGAAGAGCCGACTAAACTCAAACAAGATGTGCTTGAACGACTCGAACCCCCGTCGACGGCCCCTCCTCCCTCTTTTCCAGAGAATTCTAAGCCTTAAGACCCGACACAGCCATGGACCGCCGCGAGTCTGCTACAACTGGTCGTTGACCCGCTTAGAGGGCACTGATCCACAGATCGTTTTTGTTCTATGGGCCCCTCCTCTGAGGAATGGCTCACCAGCCATCTACCTGGATAGACTGCTCCCTACGGAGGGCATATCCATGGTTGACACAACTGTCATAAACTGGCGAATCCATCCACGGCTTTCGGTCGCGTACCCAGTGATATTCGGTGGCGCCCCGTTCGTTGGTGAAGGGGTGATGTCGGACCTTTCCCTTTCGGGTTGTTCCGTGACCTGTGAACGGACCGTCCTCGTCGGAAGCTATATTAAACTAAGCGTTGTCTTGCCCGATCCAACGTCCTCTCTATTCATCGAGTTGGGAAAAATCCGCTGGTTTCGTGAAAACGCCTTTGGCGTGGAGTTCATTCGTATGCCGACGCTCACCCGGCACCGGTTGGATCGAGTCATGTCTCAAGCGCCAGCCCTAGACATGAACTGTTTGCCGACATTGGTCTGAACTTCAATCGAACCCCTCAAATCTAATTGACACCAGACAGGTCCGCTCTGCTGCGATACGCTAAAGGCTAGAATCAATGAGAGAGCATAGGAGGGACTGAACTACCTGCCACTACCTCGACTAGCTGCTACAGGATGAATGCTGGATCGAGGACCTTGGTAGGGCCGGACGGTTCCGACACAATCCCTATAGCAGGAGTGAGGCAACCGCGATGTATTGAATGGAGAGCGGAATTGCTCTCGGGGTCGTTCGGCCCAGGGAACCCGGCTGAACACCACCCCTTCACCTCGCTAAGAAAACCACATAGACCCTGGTG
>NZ_JBLYIG010000467.1:0-4219 GCF_049222245.1 Nitrospira sp. BLG_2
CCCATACCCGTTTTCCAGAGGCCTCTTTCTTTCTGGGAACCCGCTCTGGATCTCCCGCGAAGCCGATGAAGCTTCACTCGAGGCGGCTCGCCTGGAGCTTGAGACGATTCTCAATCGCCTGACGGATCAAGCGGAACAAGATGTCGTTGGTTAGCCGTCATGCGCAGCTCGGAGGCGATGCGTCCGGTCATTCTACGCATGACGAGTGACGGTCAGCGGTGTTGCCATGTGGAAGTTGCTTTATAACATCGGCCTACTGTTCGCGACCCCTGTGATTGTGGGCGTCCTCTTGGCCAAGCCACGTTGCAGGCCGGGTTTTTTCCAGCGGATGGGCCGGCAGCGCCGGTCTTCCGACGGCGGTGGAACGTTGCAGCCGCTTATTTGGGTGCACGCGGTGTCGCTCGGTGAAGTGGTGGCGGCGGCGCCCCTCGTGAAGGCACTGCACGAGCGCCATCCGGAGTTTCGCTACATCGTGACGACGGTGACCGAGACCGGACGTGAGGCGGTCGAACAACGTTTAGGGGGCATCGCCGAACATCGATACGCTCCGCTTGATTTTCCCTGGGCCGTGGCCGGTGTGGTTCGGCGTCTGCGTCCGATGCTCTATGTGTTTGTCGAGACCGAAATATGGCCGAACTTATTGTGGACATTACGAGATCAGGATGTGCCCTCCGTGCTGGTGAACGGGCGGTTGTCTTCCCGGTCGTTTCGCCGTCAAGACCTGCCCGTGATCCGCTCGTTCTATCGCTCGGTGCTTCAGACGCTGACTCTCTGTTTGATGCAATCCCAGAGGGATGGAGATCGTCTTGTCGCGCTGGGGGCTGATTCGGCGCGGGTTCATGTGACCGGTAATATCAAGTTCGATCAACCGCTGCCGAGCGTTCGATCGGATGAGTTGTTCCGCCGAAGCGTCGGGATCGATGAACATGAACAGTTGATTCTCGCCGGGAGTACGCATCCCGGTGAAGAGGAACTGCTGGTTTCAGCCTACCGGCGCATCGTGAAGACCCATCCCTCAGCGGTATTGATGTTGGCGCCTCGCCATATCGAGCGAGCGGACAGAGTCGAAGCGACGCTTCGAGAAGCAGAATTTGTCGTCCAGCGGAGGAGTCGGATTCGAGAGAAACAATCAGGCCCACGCGTGATTATTTTGGATACCCGAGGAGAGTTATCTCGCGCGTATCGGGAAGCCGTCGTGGCATTCGTCGGCGGGACCTTGGTTCCCGTGGGGGGACACAATTTGTTGGAACCGGCTGTGTGGGGCACCCCCGTCCTGTTTGGGCCCCATACGGATCATTGCGCTGAAGTCGCAACACTCTTATCCGAAGCCGGAGGAGGTCGACGAGTGGCGGGAGTGGAAGACCTAGTTGCCACTCTTGAAGAATGGCTGGGTCAGCCTGAAATTCGATATCGGGTAGGGCAGTCTGCAAGACAGGCTGTGTTGGACAATCAAGGCGCGCTCACCCGTAGTCTGGAACTTATTGAAACGTGCCTCCGTCCAGATCATTCGTATTCCGACTCTTGTGCGGCGACGGGGCCGGGACCTCTTATGGCCAAAACCTGACATGGCGTTCTTGCATCCTGGACAACCGGTCCGCAAGGGGCTTTGCTGGGTTGCTGGATTGTACGGCCTCATCATCCGATCTCGGCTGTGGTGCTATCGGAAAGGCTGGCTCACGACCACACGGCTGCCCTGTCGGGTAGTGAGCGTAGGCAATCTTACGGTCGGGGGGACAGGAAAAACTCCCATCGTCATTCTTCTGACGAAATGGCTGTTGGCCAAAGGGCAGAGGGTGGCGATCTTGAGCCGGGGGTACAAACGGACGAGCAAGGCACATCGTCTTCTCGTGTCCGACGGATCCCGAATTTTGATCGGACCGTTGGAAGCAGGGGACGAGCCGTTTCTCATGGCGCAGCGTTGCCCACAGGCGATTGTCGCCGTGGGAGCCGATCGAGTTGCGCTAGGGCAATGGGTCTTGGAACAGCATCCGGTCGACTGCATCGTTTTGGATGATGGGTTTCAACATCGGTCGCTTCATCGTGATGTCGATCTTGTGTTGCTGGATGCTACCGATGCCGCAGGGCTTGACGCGCTGCTTCCGGCCGGAAGACTACGGGAACCCTTGACGGAGCTGTGTCGAGCCGATGCGGTCATGATTACGCGCGCCGATTCTCGTCAGGATGTGGACGCGATTCGTAGCCGATTGCGAGTGATGTCATGTTCATCCGAAGAAGCCGTTGAAGTTGTGTTTCGACCCGAGTCCATTGTGTCGATCGCTTCGGATGCTCGGCAACCGGTCGAATGGTGCCGAATGAAAAAAGCTTGGTTGGTCAGCGGCATCGGGAATAGCCGATCATTCCGGCGATCAGCCGAATCCATGGGCGTTGAGATCTTGGGTGAGAGCGCCTTCGAAGATCATCACGGCTACCACGACGGCGATATCGAGGAGATTCGCGCCAATCTACAGGCCGCTGGTTGCGAGATCGTTCTGACGACCGAGAAGGACGGAGGGAAGCTGCTTCCCTTGCTCATGCCAAGCGATCCCTGGTGGATGCTTCGTCTAAGGACGGAAATCGTGCGAGGAGAAGAGCGGCTGTACAGATTGATCGATGGGCCGTTACTTGGCCGGACACAACAAGTGAGGTCTCGTGCGTAGAGATTTGCCTCGCAAAATTCTGGTGCGAGCCCCGAATTGGATCGGCGATGCCGTCATGTGCGAGCCGGCTGTCGGTGCGCTGCGGTCTCTGTTCCCCGAGGCGGAGTTGACGATGCTCGCCAAACCTGCCATCGCCGAGCTGTTCATCGCCCACCCGAGGCTCCATGCTGTTCTGGTGTACGATGACAAGGGGACTCATGCGGGAATTTCCGGAAAGTGGGCGCTCGCCGGCATGTTGCGACGGCATCGCTTCGATTTGGCGGTCCTGTTTCAGAACGCGTTCGAAGCCGCATTCCTTGCGTGGCTCGCCGGCATCCCACGGCGGTATGGGTATGCCACGGACGGAAGGGTTTTGTTTCTGACCGAACCGGTCGCTGTTCCCAACGACCCTGTGCCCGTGCATCAAGTCGAATACTATTGGAACTTGTTGAGACCATTGGGAATGACCGGCAGAGCCACTCTTCCCACGCTGCTCGTTTCGGCAGAGGAAGACCGAATGATGGGCGTACGGCTTGCGTCGGCCGGTATTGATTCGTCGGACCTCATTATCGGTATCAATCCCGGATCGACCTACGGCAGCGCTAAACGGTGGTTGTCCGACCGATTTGCCGAAGTCGCGAAACGACTTGTGCGAAGATTGGAACAGTCTGAAAGCGCGCATGTTGCGGTGGTCATTCTGGGAGCGAAGGGCGAGGAATTGCTGGGGGAAGCCATTGCGGCGCAGCTCGGCGGGCGATCGATTGTCTTATCCGGCGCGACGACCATTCGAGAGCTCATGGCGGTTGTAAAGCGTTGCCGCTTACTGATTACGAACGATACAGGGCCGATGCATATCGCCGCCGCGTGCGGTGTGCCGGTCGTGGCTGTGTTCGGCCCCACGGATTGGCGTACCACTTCGCCGTATGGGCAAGAACGGTCGATCGTTCGGGAAGCCGTAGACTGCGCGCCCTGCTTTCTCAGGGAATGCCCGATCGATCATCGTTGCATGACTCGCATTCCCATTGACCGGGTGTATCCGGCAGCAGAGCAACACCTTGCGGGCGTATCGGGTCTATCCCGAAGCGCGGATCAGCCGGACCGAACAGGCCAGCCGGATCACACGAACCTTCTCTCCGGCTACACCATCTTTCTTGATCGAGATGGAACGCTCAACCCCGATCCGGGCTACATCAACTCCCCCGATCAGTTTGAGTTGTTTCCAGGAGTGCCTGAGGCGCTCGCCAGGCTGAAGCGGGCCGGCGCCCGATTGATCGTCGTCACCAACCAGTCGGGAGTGGCGCGAGGATTTTTGACGCGCAATGACCTCGATGCCGTGCACAGGAAACTTAAGCGTCTCCTGGATGTTGCTGGCACGTCACTTGACTCGATCTATTTCTGTCCCCACCATCCTGACGACGGTTGCGGGTGCCGAAAGCCGAACCGTGGGATGATCGACCAGGCGGTGGAGGAATGGGGGGTAAACCTTGATCGGTCCTATTTGATCGGCGATCACATCCGCGATATCGAGTTGGCGAAGCGGATAGGGGCGCGAAGTGTCTTGGTGACGACAGGAGTCATCCCCC
>NZ_JBLYIG010000468.1:0-24010 GCF_049222245.1 Nitrospira sp. BLG_2
ATTCGCCAGGCCGGAGCGGTTCTTGAAAAGAGAATTCCACCCGTTGCGTTTTTTGTTCGGATTCGATACGCGCCTTGAATTGCCGCCGATTCGCGTCCTCGGCCATCGCTGACTGAAGGGCAAGATCAGCGGCGTTCAATAGGATGGTGTGCGTGGGCTGTTTGACCGTGATCGCGATCGTCACCCGGCCTATGAATGTCGCGCCGTCGAGATCAGGCTCAAGCCGCAAGTCATAGCGTGTCGGGATTACGTGTCGCGGAAGCCGATATCGATCGTGGCTGCCTGGAACATCATCAAGGCTCATGTCTTCACCGTGCGGCCTGCTGGTCGTTGTGGCGTCTGCGGTTTTGGATGATGGTATGAATGTATACGCTATCGGGCCAATCAGAAGGAAGCAAGCCCGTCGGCCGAAATCCGATAGAATTTCTCGTCTGCTGAACGGGCACTCATTTCCTGGGAACATGGAAGATGTGAACGCCTTGGGGCGTACCGACGATCAAGGTGTTCGTCCGGCCGACAAAGAGACCGGTTTCCACCACACCGGGGATGAGGTTCAGGGCTGTTTCCAGTTCACCAGGCCGGTCGATGCGATCGATATGGACATCAACGATGAGATGACCAGCCTCCGTCTTAAACGGGACTCCGTTGCGGTTCCGCAACACGACGCGGCCTTTTGTGAGCGCTTCAATTTCTCGGGCAGTGCTGCCCCACCCGAAGGGGACGACCTCGATAGGCAGAGGGAAGGACCCTCCCAGCACCGATACTTGTTTGGTGTAGTCGACCATCACGATGAAATGTTTCGCAGACGCCGCCACGATCTTCTCTTTTAAGAGCGCTCCGCCTCCACCCTTGATCAAGTTGAAGTCGGGATCGACCTGATCCGCTCCGTCGATGGCGACGTCGATCTCCCACCGATCCTCGGTATCGATGAGCGGGATACCGGATTCTCTGGCAAGCGCGGCGGTCTCTTGTGACGTCGGCACACCTCTCACCTTCCTGCCGGCACGGACTTGTTCGCCTATCGCCGCCAGAAGATGCTTTGCCGTCGATCCGGTCCCAAGTCCGATAACCATGCCGTCGCGAACGAATTCCACCGCTCTGAAGGCGGCTGCTTTTTTAAGATTGTCTAGACTTTCTGAGGTCATGACGTGGGTGCGAGAGAGAGAGCCCCTGCGACCGACGCGGCCCCGACCAAGGCTGTTTGCTGGTTCATGATGACCTTCACCGGTATGGCGCTCAGCAGTTTCTTGTACCGTCCTTTGTTCAAAAAGGCCTTCATGAACGTCCCGTCTTGGAGTTTCATGATGAGCTTGGGCGCCATACCGCCACCGACATACACCCCATCGAGGGAAAGCGTCTTCAAGGCGAGGTTGCCGGCTTCTGCGCCATACACCGACGCGAAGAGATCCAACGCTTGCTTGGCAATTTCGGCTTGCCCTTGCAATCCCGCATAGGCGATTTCAGCAGCCGGATCACCAGCCCTGATTTTTTCCGCAAGCCACGTTGGTTCGTTCTTCTTGGTGTCGCGTAGAAACTCATAAATCGCGTGGAGGCCGGGACCGGACAGAATGCGCTCATAGCTCACATGAAGATACTGGCTTCGGAGATAGCGAAGCAGTTCGATTTCTTGATCATTGTTGGGCGCAAAATCCGCATGACCTCCTTCAGACGGCATGGGACGATAGGTTTTGCCGTCCCAAAATAAGATGCCCTCACCCAAGCCAGTGCCGGCGGCAATGAGCGCCAATGCTTGCCGTTTTTTCGGAGGACTGCCCGCATTGAGCACTTCCAGCTCGTCCGGCCGCAGCCACAGAATGCCATAGGCGGTTGCTTCCAAATCGTTAAGCAACTGCGCGCGGGGAATATTGAACTGTTTGGCGATGGTCCGGCCGTCGATCACCCACGGGAGATTCGTCGTCTGACAACGATTGTCGATCACCGGTCCTGCGACTCCAAAGCAGGCCGCCGTCAGCTTCCCCCATTCGGTAGAGGGTGTGGAGAGTTTTTCGCCTTCCAGTGAGGCGATGGGAAACGGCCCTTTCGTCGGCATAAGGAACTCGACAAGAATATCTTCGAGCGATTTGTAATCACCACTCGGAAAACTCTCCAGATGCAACGGTTCCGTGCGTTCGGTGGTCCACTCGTAGAGCGCCAGATTCGTCTTAGTCCCACCGATGTCTCCCGCGAGAATCACGTATCCTCTCTGTGCGATCGCTTCTTCGTGAGCTGTTGCGCGGCGGCTTGATCAAGCATCCACACGAGTCGACCCGATTCCGGTGATATTCGCGCTGCCGGCAATGAGCGATCTGCCTCGGATGGAGCCTCGATGACCCGGCGAATGATCTCTGCTTTCCCTGCGCCGGTCACCAGGAACAATACCACAGCTGCATGATTCAGCACACCTAAGGTCAATGTAAGGCGAGACTGGATGCCGGTGGGAGCGCGGCCAACCGTGACCATCTTGTTCTGTTGCTGTAAGGCTGCTGTTCCAGGAAAGAGGGATGCGGTATGCCCATCGTCTCCGAGGCCGAGCAGAACGAGGTCAATGAGCGGCACCTTTGATGAAGGGCTTTTCATCAGGCTTCGAATGGTCCCCTCATACTCCTGAGCGGCAGCCGTTGGATCTTCATACTCGCCTTTCATTCGATAAATATGATCGGGGTCAATGTTGAGCGGACGAAACAGCGCGGTGTGCACCATCTTGAAGTTGCTTTCCGGATGGTCCGGCGGGGCACAGCGTTCATCACCGAACAAAAAAAAGATACGTGACCAATCGAGCCGCGCTTTCCACTCGGGAGTAGCCAGGACCTGATAGAGCGTCTTCGGTGTGGATCCTCCTGAGAGCGCGATGATGAAGCGGCCGCGGGATGTGATAGCCTGTTCGCTCACAGAATGGATGAAGGTTGCGGCGTCCTGCGCCCACTCATGAAGGTTGTCCGCGATGCGGATTTCTGGGATGGCGGACATTTTAGCGGCGAGTGATTTTACGGCGTTTCATTGAGACCGTACGGCGTCCGGATGATGCCGTCTCCGTCAATTCCGCTGTGACGGCATTCATCGTGGCGGCATGGACACATCCTAGTTCAACACGAACAGGATGGCGATGGATGCCTCGAGTGATTCCATGTCACCGGTTGATGGATAACTCGGTCGTATCTTATTGAGCTGGTGTGGAAAAGGCAACACAGACTCAGTGCTGCAGTTCCTACTTATCGGCTGGGCGGCGAATGACCAACGCCATGCCATCGACCAGAGACCAGGCCAAGGATTGCGCGTGGTCGGCCGAGAGGGTCAACCGGAGATGAGTGGTGGACTCGGATGAGCGGTCCGTTAACAACGTAGCCGTCCAGTCCTTCACATTTCGCCACCCCACTTTTCCCAGAAGAACGGCGCTTTGAAGGAGACTGTCGCTTGCGACGGACGGAACGACCGTGACGCTCAGGGAAGGACCGAAAGACAACATATAGTCGACCGGCATATCGGTGAGAGAAATGGGCTCCTGTTCGACTCCTGCACCCGGTTCGATCTTCCGCCTGACGACCGGAGGTCGTGTCACTAATCGGTGGATCCCTTTCAGATTCTCCCACGGTCCGGCCGACCACATCATGATCGGAATTTGGTGAAGGCCGATCCCTCGGCCCTTAATGTGAATCGTGCTCCGGCCTAGATCAATCAAGAGATAGGTTTGAGGACGCGCAGCCAGCTTGAGTTCTTCTTCAAGGACGCGAGTTGCCTCTTTCAGCTCGTTGGGATTGTTGAGATTCAGGTCGGGAAAGATTTCGATATCCTTTCCCCAACTTGGTGTGGTGAAGGCGAGCAGAAGAAAAATGGCGCAGAGGTTCATGGGTAATATCTGCGCGCTCTTGAGGGGATCAAAAGATCATGATCGGTGTTCCTACTCGAGCGAGCTTGTAGACACCTTTAAGATCACTGTCATTGAGCCGGATGCATCCATGCGTCACGTTTTTTCCCAATAAACGGGTATAGAGCGTCCCGTGGATGAAATAGCCTTTGCCGAATCCCAATGCATATTCGCCGAGGACCCCTTGTTCGGCACGGTCGTTGGTATTCTGCGGCACCGCGAGCCCTTCTTCGATAAATGCCCAATCGGGCTTGATCCACGTGGGATTGGTCAATTTCGATTTGACGAGAAATTCTCCTCGTGGCGTATCGAAGATCCACTGGCTGTTACCCTCGCCGGGCTTGTCGAGAATTGTTCCGCTACCGGTCGAAGCGATCGCATCGAGGACTACCTGCTTTTGATGCTTCACATAAAGTCTGTTCCTGGCCGTATCGACCAAGATGTAAGGCTGGTTCGGCATGAAGTGGGACAGCTGTTTGGAGAGTGTCTTATACCGGGCTTGCAATGTACGAAGATCGGCTTTGTCCTGCACAGCGGGCTGGTGAACGGCTGCGGAGTTTTCGGGCGCCACGTGATTGGTCGTAAAGGCGCTTATGACCACTAATAGAAGTAAACTGACCGCTGAAGCGGCAAGAATGATTCGGCTCATCAGTCTACGCTCAGATTTCATCTCTACGTTGGACGAGTTCAGATAAGGCCAGGGCCACTGCGTTTTCTCTCGTCAAGGCACCGACGATGGTAACCGGTGTCCCGACGGAGACCCCGCCATAGAGAACAGCCATATTTGGATTATCGAGCATGATGCATCCAAGGGTCTGGGCCAGCAGTTCATTGTCGGCTCCATGGATCTCGATTTGGCCCCCAATGCCTTTGGCCGAGCCGATCTTTCCCGACTTCTTCGCAAGCTCGAATCGTCGACGATCTTCGGCATTGGGATAATCCAAAGCCAGGGCCCGGTAGAATTGCGTCTGACCTGGACCGCGCTTGTCCGTCACACGATACCGACCTTCCGGTGTCGCCCCGTCTCCTTGGAACTGTTTTTCCAGCATGCCATTGAACCCCAATCGTACCGGATAGGATATCACCTTCCGTCCGTTCTTGTAGAGCGTCAATTCTCGGTCGGCCTTGCTCACGACGATGGCCGTCGATTGGTGGAGCCGCGACCACTCGATGGTCTGTCTGGCCAAAGCCTGCCAGGAAGCGATCCGGCTCTCATTGGCGTATCGTCCCAGTTCTTGGCTGAGTAGTAAAGCTTGGGCCTTGAGGGCATGGTCCGCTTTCTCTGCCGCTTGGATGGCTCGCTGGAAGTCTTTTTGCTCGAAGAAGGAACGGGCCTGTTTAACAAGGAGATCCGTTTGAACGACTTTTTCCCCCAGGAGGATACGCCCATCGATCGACTCGACTTTCGAGGTAATCGTATGGAGCTGCTCTTCAAGGCGAACGACCTTGGCCTGCGCCGCGCGATGCTGCGAAGCTTGTCTCTCATGCAGCTGGGAGACGGTACGTTCACCGATGATGTACAGCCGCCTGAGATCATTCTCCAGATCACTCGATTCCCATGGCCACCTGATCAAATCATCATCCAATTGGACGCGTGCTTTCAAAGAGACCCATTGACGAACAAATTGCCCGTACTCCTCAGGCGCAGCTTCAGGAGCCCGCAATGCGATCAAATCCTGATCAATGGCCTCAAGAGCTACAAGGAGGTCCGGCGGAACGGCTTGAACGCAACCGATCAAGCAGAAGATGCAGAGCATCGCGGCAAGTGTCTTATGTATCCGGTGAAGCGCCATGCCGTGCGTTACTTCTTCTTTGCGAGTTTCCCTTTTCCTATTTTCGCGAGAGCATTCTGTATCTCGGTTGACACGCCTTGGCTCATGTCGTGAATAGCCTTTGCCTGGGTTTGCGCAGCAGGGTAATCTTCTTTGTCGATCGACGCCTGGACCTGCTTCAGTAACGACTTCAGCCCTTCCACGTCGTTCCTAATGGCCTCCACCGCCGCACGGTCTTTTCCGACCGGTGCCCTGGCGACCAAATCCTGCGTCGCTCTCACCGCCTCTTCAGCGACTTGTTGCGCTTGCAAGGCTGCTGCTTTGGCCTCTTCCTTTTTTTCAACCGAAGCCGCCTTGATCCGTTCACTATCGGCTTTGGCCGAGGCTGACAGTTGTTGTGCCTTGCCGTAATCTCGAAAGAGTGTGAACTTTTCATCCTGATCGGCGACTTCTTTCCGCAATGCGGCAAGGGTGCCTTCTAGTTTGGCGTATTCATCAGCGCTATATGTGGCAGCGCCGTTTTCCTGCGCATCTTTAAGAGCCTTTTCTGCTTCCTGGATTTGCTGGGTTGGAGGTTCCGCACATCCGGCAATCACAACGAGAGTCAAGGCAAGAGGTACAAGGAATACTTTTCTGAGCATACGAAGGGTCCTCCTTAATAAGTTCTATCCTTAGAGGTTGGTCAATTCGGTTCTTTCTTCATCGAGCGTAGCAGTTCATGATCTGCAGCCGGAGTTACCTTCTCACAAAATGTCCAAGAGTCTTTCATAATAGATGCGCTAGCTTAACAGACTTAGACCGTCAGGCATACTAGCACCGCCAAATATGCAGCAAGCTCGGTGCCGTTGATAATCGTCGCTGCCGTGCAAAAAATGCAACCTATTTCGTATAGTTACGATGAGCGTGATGATCATCGGCCGCACGATTTTTGTGGCATTCTGGTGGTGGAAAGCAAAAGCGCCTCAACGTTGAGACACGAATGACTGAAGTTGGGTATCCTATATAAGCGTACGCGGCATGAAATTGACAGGCCCAAGCGCCTCCCCTATAATTCGCCGTTCATTTGGAAGTGATCATTGAAAGCGTGGGAATGGAAGGGAGATTATGTCTTTTACATTTCAACAACCGTCCAACTTGAAAAAGAAGCGTGAACACGGATTTAGAAAGCGTATGAGCACCAAAAACGGACGCAAGGTGCTGGCCCGCCGGAGGGCTAAAGGACGAGCTCGGTTGACCGTTTAAACACATTGTGTCGGATCAGCGTGTCGATCAGCAGGTGCACTTCGGGGCGCTCTCGATCTCTCGCGTTGCCGTTGAACGGGCGTTCACCTACCAGCTAGTGTCTTTTCCGGGATCATAACCGATGGAATGCGGCGAAGAAACACCCTCCTGTCCAATGACACCGAAAGCGCAAGGACGAAATGTCATTTTTTTGCGCAACAATCGGGACATTCAAATTGTCAAACATCAGGGCCGCAGAATTTCGACGGCCCTCTTCAATCTTTTGGCGTGCAAGATGGACGATGCCCCGAGTCGCGTGGGGATTATCGTGGGGAAGCGATTTGGAAATGCGGTCCGACGCAATCGGGCCAAACGGATCTTTCGTGAACTGGTGAGGCAATTACACCCGGACTTGGTTCCGGGCCGAGGACTTCTCGTGTTTCCAAAGCGGGACGCGCTATTGCAATCGCGGGATGAGTTGGTTCACGCGTGGAAGGGCTCGCTTGAGCGCCTGCACCTCCTTCGCCCAAGGGCATATTGATATGCAATCGCTATGTCTGTGGCTGCTTCAAGGATATCGCATGGTGATCTCCCCTCTATACGGGCGCACATGCCGATTCGACCCCAGTTGTTCGCAATATGCCTCTGATGCAATCATCAAATACGGAGCGTTACAGGGGATCGGCCTAGCCATCCTGCGGCTTATGAAATGTCACCCCTTCCATCCCGGTGGAGAAGACCCGGTCAAGTAGCGACAATTACATCATTCAAAGAAAGTATTGCCTCTTCATGGAAAAACGAGTGATCGTGTTCTTGGTGCTCTCCCTTGCGATTATCTTTGGGTACGAGTATCTGCTCAAAGAGCTGGGGCTACTTCCTCAACCGACTATTTCGGAACCGGCCGGCCCTTCCACAAGCGATCCATCACCGTCTTCGAGTGCAAGCCCTGGCGCTCCAACCTCTCACGTTCCAGCAAGCAAGGAACTAGCGACGTCAAAGCCCGCCAGTGGGGACGACCGGGCTCAAGAGGCGAGCGCAAAGCCTTCCGCGATAGAGGTCGTCGAGGTAGAAACGGATCTCTATCGGGCCAAGTTCACGACACGCGGAGCCGTACTGATTAGCTGGGAACTCAAACGCTATCACAGCAGTTCGGATGGGAAGTCCGCAGTGCAGCTCGTGCGACAAGGGGGCAAATTTGCCGAGCCTCTGACAATCACAACGGATGACGCCTCTCATTCAAAGGAATTAAGCGAAGGAATCTATAGGGTTGAGAGGGATTTTACGACCTTGGACCAGGACCATGCCACGGGTCATATGACCTTCTACTACGATAATCCCGCGACCGGCGTACGGTTGGAAAAGCAACTGACCTTTCACGCCGATAGCTATGTCGTAGACATCACGCTGAAACCCAGTGGACTCTCAGGCGCGGTGAAAGTCGGATTGGGAACGAACTTTGGGGTTGTGGATTGGGGAGAAGGGTTCATCGGTTCTGTCGGAGCGGCCTCGCTCATCGACGATAAGATTGAAAACGATATGCCCGAATCCGAGACTGAGCGCAAGGGCTCTTTGAAATGGGTTGCGTTACAAGATAAGTATTTCATTGCCGCACTTATTCCGAAGACGAATGCGTCCGCTTTGCCCAAGAAACAAGGGGACAAGCTCGCTTCCACTGCGGTTCGTTTGACTGTCGATTCGTCCGGAGCACCTGTCGGACTCCAGCTATTCGCCGGTCCCAAGGAGTATGACACGCTTCAGAGTTTGCAAATTAGGCTTGAAGATACCATCGATTTCGGATGGTTTCTTTTCGGTAGCTGGGACATGGTCCGGGCCGTGGCCAAACCCATCTTCTATGTGCTGCGTTATATCAATGATTATACGCATAATTATGGGCTGACGATCATCTTGCTGACCGTCATCATCAAGCTATTGTTTGTCCCCCTGCAATACAAAAGTTATACTTCGATGAAGAAGATGCAGGGTATCCAGCCGAAGGTCGCTGCCGTCCAGGAAAAATTCAAGGACGATCGCGAGCGCTTGAACAAGGAACTTATCAAGCTGTACCGGGATCATAAGGTCAATCCAGTAGGCGGCTGTCTCCCCATGGTATTGCAGATGCCGGTGTTCATATCGCTGTTCAATATTCTGTATATGACGATCGATCTGCGCCAAGCGCCGCTGGGATTGTGGATTTCCGATCTGTCGGTGCAGGATCCCTACTACATTCTGCCGATCATCATGGGAATCAGCATGGTGGTCATGCAAAAGATCCAGCCGACCACCATGGACCCGACTCAGGCGAAAATCATGCTGATGCTTCCGGCGCTCATGACATTCCTGTTCATCAATTTTCCTGCCGGTCTGGTGTTGTATTGGTTGACCAATAACGTGCTCACTATCGTGCAACAGTTCGTCACCGATCGCTTTTTCTTTCGAGCTCCCGCCATAGCACCGGCGATGGACGAACAAGACGGCAAGAAATGATGCTCGGTTGGTTTGGCCCGATGTGACCCGTTTCTCCGGATCGTGTGTGAACATGCCTGCCGTTGGAACACCCGAAGATACCATTTGCGCAATTGCCACTCCTGCGGGCGAGGGAGGGATCGGTATTGTCCGAATAAGCGGGCCGCATGCCATTGACATCGGGAGCCGCGTTGTTCGGCTGCGCTCCAGGCAACCGCTTCAGACACTCGCTTCTCACACGCTGCACCTGGCCGATATTCTCTTTCCGCCTATTCCTTCAAGAGACGGCCTTTCTATTTCCGAGACACGTGAATCGACCGAGCAGATAGTCGATGAAGGCCTGGTAGTCTATATGAAGGCGCCTCGATCGTTTACCGCGGAGGACGTGATTGAGATTCATTGCCACGGAAGTGTGTTGGTTCTGCAACGAGTCTGTGAGGCATGCGTCGCTGCCGGAGCTCGTCTCGCACAAGCAGGAGAGTTTACCAAACGGGCCTTCTTGAATGGCCGCTTGGATTTGTCTCAGGCTGAGGCCGTGCTGGACACGATCAAAGCCAAGTCTGCACTAGGCCTCAAACTGGCACAGCGCCCGCTCCGCGGCGAGCTCGCGCAGCAAGTCCATCAGTTGCGCACCGGCCTCGTAGGCCTGTTGGCTCATTTAGAAGCAGGAATCGACTTCGCCGAGGAGGACATAACATTCGTTGAGCGTGAAGCAATGATCGTCTCCCTGCAAGAGACGCTGGCTCACATTCGACGAATGTTGGCGACTGCCGAAACAGGACGCATACTGCGCGACGGAGTCCGCGTGGTGATTGTCGGAGAGCCCAATGTCGGTAAATCAAGTTTATTGAACTGTTTACTCCGTGAGAACCGGGCTATCGTGACGGACATCCCCGGCACAACTCGCGACATCATCGAAGAATCGGTCGACTGGTTCGGTCTGCGAATTACCTTGGTCGACACCGCCGGATTGCGCGATACCACCGATCTCGTCGAACTGGAAGGCATCCGTCGGTCTAAAGAAGCTCAGCACGAGGCTGATATCGTCCTGAATGTCTTGGATGGCGCTCAACTCGCAACGATAGATATGGGAACCGTCCGTTTGCCCTCCCTTGGTGACGAGCATGTATGGGTGGTCAATAAAATCGATTTAGTCGACGCTGCATCGGTAGAACCGGTGTCGGACGCGCTTCGCGCCCGCACCAAGTGCAAGGTTCTTCCCATTTCTGTTCGAACGGGCGAGGGGCTTGAGGCGTTGAAGCACGCTATTCGAGTACAATTGGGGAAACCGTCATTTGAACCCAGAGATGGTGTCATTATTACTCATGTTCGGCATCGGGTGGCGCTCGAGCGGGCCGAGACATCACTTCAAGAGACACTGGTCTCGATCGAACGAGGTATCGAGCCGGAGTTTGTGGCGGTCGATCTCCGTGGAGCCGCTGATGCGCTGGGCGAGATTGTTGGGGCAATTACGTCCGACGAAATTTTGGACCGCGTTTTTTCCGAGTTTTGCATTGGTAAATAGAGGGATCGATGGCCACGGCATTTGACATCATCGTGGTGGGAGGTGGTCATGTCGGCTGCGAAGCCGCCTTGGCTGCGGCGCGAATGGGCGCGAAAACTTTGCTTTTGACGATGGAGCTGGGCCGAATCGCACAGATGTCGTGCAACCCGGCGGTTGGTGGGATCGCCAAGGGGCACCTCGTGAAGGAAATCGATGCGCTCGGCGGTGAGATGGGGCGGAACACGGACCGCTCCGGGATTCAATTTCGATTCATCAACACGAGCAAAGGACCAGCCGTGCGAGCGTTGCGCGCCCAATGCGACAAATCGTTGTATCGCATGGCTATGCAAGAGACTCTCGCTTCGCAGGAACATCTTACCCTGGCGGAGGGAGTCGTGGATCGACTGCTTGTGTCCGGAGGTGCGGTAACCGGGATTATGACGGGGTCAGGTATGACGATCGATGCCAAAGCCGTCATCCTGACATCAGGTACTTTCCTTAAGGGACTTATCCACATAGGATTGAACCATTTCCCGGCTGGCCGTGCGGGCGAAGCTTCGGCCGAACACCTTTCGGACTGTATGCGGGATCTCGGATTTGAGATCGGACGGCTCAAGACCGGAACCCCTCCACGGTTGGACAAGACAACGATTGATTTCTCTGTGATGACGCCTCAGCCCGGTGATACCCCTCCTCCGCCTTTTTCATATCGCACCCAACACATTACGAACAGACAAGTTCTCTGTCACTTGACCTATACCAACCGAGAGACACACGACATCATTCAAAAGAATCTTGACCGCTCGCCTCTGTACAGCGGTGTCATCGAATCAACCGGCCCCAGGTACTGTCCTTCCATTGAGGATAAGGTCGTGCGGTTCGCCGAGAAGGAACGTCACCAGATTTTTATTGAGCCGGAAGGCCTTGACTCGATCGAATTTTATCCGAACGGTATTTCAACCAGCCTGCCGGTTGATGCTCAGGCCGCTATGCTGAAAACAATCCCTGGATTGGAGCATGCCAAAATACTGAAACCAGGGTATGCGATTGAGTATGATTACTTTCCTCCTCGCCAACTGTACCGAACGCTTGAAACAAAACAGGTAGCAGGCCTCTATCATGCCGGACAGATCAACGGTACTTCTGGGTATGAAGAGGCTGCGGCGCAGGGTTTAGTTGCCGGTATTAATGCCGTTCTGAAATTTCGCGGAGATCCTTCCTTCATCATGGATCGGTCCCAAGCGTATATCGGTGTACTTATTGATGATCTCATCACGAAAGATGCCTATGAACCGTATCGCATGTTCACGTCGAGAGCCGAGTATCGATTGCTTCTCCGCCACAACAATGCAGACTTGCGACTTATGCCGGTTGGATATGACGTTGGTCTGATTTCCAAGGAAGCGTACGAGAGATTTTTGCGAAAGAAATATTTAATCGAAAAAGAGATCGACCACCTGAATACAACAAGACCATCTTTCACCGAAAACATCCGGTTGGAGACCAAAGGTACCTATCTTGAGAATGCCTCCTCTTCCATGACCATGGCACAGCTTCTTCGCCGTCAGGAAGCCAGCTATCAAGAACTCTTAAAAGCCTTTGGAATGCCCTTCATTCCGGAAAATGAAATCGCTGAAGAAGTAGAACTCCAAATCAAATACGAAGGTTATGTACGTCGGCAGATTCAACAGATTGAAAAGTTTAAGAAGCTCGAACAAAAATTGATTCCTCACATGTTCAACTACAACATGGTTTCAGGGTTTTCGAGAGAAGTTCGAGAGAAGTTCAATAGAGTGAGACCGGAGACAGTGGGCCAAGCATCGAGAATATCCGGTGTGACGCCAGCTGCTATATCCTTGCTTCTAGTTGCAATAGAAAAGAGCCGACGCAACACCGTTTCCCTCGACAAGTAGTGCCGTAAAATCTGATCCGAATCCAACCTTCCCTATTGACCTCATTTAAGTACCAGCGTAATTGTTCCACGTGGAACATACACGTTCACTTTCCTCGTTATTGCTGGAAAGTTCAGCCGACATTGGTGTTTTGCTCAGCGCTGAACAAGTTCAACAGTTCATTGTGTACCTTAAGCAGCTCCAACTTTGGAATAAATCATTCAATCTCACGAACATCACACAGGATGAGGAGATCATTATCAAGCACTTTGTTGATTCCCTTGCCGCACTCAAGGCGGAAAATATGAAGATTGGGGCGAGACTGCTGGATATCGGCACAGGAGCCGGATTTCCTGGAATTCCACTAAAAATTGCGAAGTGGGACCTCCACCTTACTCTCATTGAGCCTGCGAAAAAGAAGACTTCTTTTCTTCGATTCATCATAGGCCGCCTCAAGCTGGAAGACATCGCAATATTCGATGGGACTCTAGAGAGATTCCTGAGCGAACGTCTGTCTGATGGATTATTTGACTACGTGACCACCAGGGCATTGAAACATGACATGATACTGGAATATGGCAGGAAGCTCCTCCGGCAGGGAGGGAAAGTAATTCTCTACTCATCGCAACCTGTTACATCCTTTTACCTTTCTCAAAATTGGTTACTTTCCAGTCAATATGACTTCCAGCTTCCAAAAGGATATGGGCAGAGAGTGATTTCTACTATTAGGCCTTCTTTTTAAAGATTGTTCCACGTGGAACAATATAGGGAGTTGTAAATGGGAAGGGTCATTGCGGTTGCAAACCAAAAAGGTGGTGTTGCCAAAACTACCACTGCTATAAATCTTTCATCGGCTATTGCGCTAGAAGGAAGATCCATACTCCTCATGGATATGGACCCCCAAGGAAATGCGACGAGCGGGCTCGGCATCGACCCTCAGTCTGTAAAGAACACGATGTACAGTTGCCTTCTCAAAACCAGTACGATCCAAGAATCATCACTAGAGACCTCTGTACCAGGGCTGACTCTCTTACCGGCCAATGCAGATCTGGCAGGAGCTGAAGTTGAACTGGTCAATGTTGAAGGGCGAGAAAATCATCTTAGAAGCATCATTGGCGAGGTGAGAGAAAAATATGAATTTATTTTTCTCGACTGTCCTCCCGCTCTAGGAATTCTCACTATCAATGCCCTTACGGCCGCAGATTCAGTTCTCATACCGGTTCAATGCGAATATTATGCGATGGAAGGTTTGACCAGGCTCATCGGTACCATCGATCTCGTTACACAATCATTTAACCCAAGCCTGGAGCTGGAGGGTATTGTCTTGACGATGTTTGACTCGCGTAATACTTTGTCGAGACAGGTCGCAGAACAAATACGATCCCATTTCATCGATAAAGTCTACCAAACCGTCATCCCGCGCAATGTCTCGCTCGCGGAAGCTCCGAGCTACGGTCGGCCCGGGATTTTGTACAATGTAGCGTCTGCCGGCTCGCAAGCATACGTACATTTAGCTAAGGAGTTTATAGCTCATGGAGAAAAAGGCCCTCGGTAAAGGACTCGGCGCCCTTCTGCCATCCTCCAAAGTGAGTCAGCCAGCGGAGCCGGCCGATGTCCAGCGGATACGGATCGAGAATATTGTGCCTAATCGCTATCAACCGCGACACACCTTCCCCCAGGAAGAACTTGCCGAGCTGGCGGCTTCCATCAAAGAGAGCGGAGTTCTTCAGCCGATTATGGTGCGCCGCAAGGGTGACGGCATCTACGAATTGATCGCCGGAGAACGCCGATGGCGCGCCTCAAAGGAAGCCGGGCTTGAGACCATCCCGGTCGTCATTCGCAATTGCAGCGATCAAGAGTCTCTCCTCCTGGCATTGGTTGAGAACCTCCAACGAGAAGACCTGAATCCGATGGAGACCGCACGGGCATATTCGCGCATGATGAATGAATTCGGCCTCACGCAAGACGCGATCGCCGTAAAAGTCGGTCGTGATCGTTCCTCCGTCGCCAACTTCGTTCGACTCATCCAGCTCCACCCTGAAGTGCAGGAGCTCGTCGAGGAAGGCACTCTGACTACGGGTCACGCGAAAGCCCTGCTCGGTCTCCAATCCACGGAGGAGCAGCTCAAAATAGGCAAAATGGTAGCCGCTGGGACTCTTTCCGTCAGAGAAACAGAAAAACTCGTGGACCTCTCCTTGGGAGGGAAAAACCGTCAACCCAAGAGCCTCCGCAGTTCACCCTGGATAGAGCTCGAAACCAGATTACAGAAACGCCTCGGCACGAAAGTGACGATCCATGCGCACAAGCAAGGAGGTAAAGTCGTCATTCACTATTTTTCTCCCGGCGAACTTGATGGAGTTGTGGAGACTCTCCTGAGTTAGCTCGTCTTGGGACCGCGTACCCGCCCTAAAACGGATTTTTTTGTCTTTTACACATACGAACGCTAAATATCTCAACGGACTCGACCGATATATCCCCTAACGATAACGGATTCCGATCTTCGTCAATTGGACCCCGCTATCCAAAATCGTGAGAGGAGGCGAGCGTATGTGGAAGGACAAACAAGACGGTAGGCGTTCCGACGACGTTGACATTGAGGGCAATGGATCAAGTCTGGAATCTATGCGCCACGACCCCGGACAGGAGGTCAGCGCTTTTGTCGGGAAAGGTGTCGTGTTCAAGGGTACTATCACTTACAACGGGACTGTGCGGATCGATGGCACTCTCGATGGAGAAATCCACACCGACGGCATCCTGTTGGTCGGCGAGGAAGCTGTCATTACAGCCAAAGTTGCGGCAGGCACCATCGTCTGCAAAGGGAAGATTACCGGGGATATTCACGCGCGAGACAAAATGAAGTTGCGCGCTCCTGCCGTTATTAACGGCGGCGTTACCACACCCATGCTTTCCATCGAAGAAGGGGTCCTCTTTAACGGCACCTTAGAAATGGAACAAGCCACTTCGCATTCCCAACGAGAAACAACACCTCTTCATTCCGTTGGAATTCCGAGTGAGCCCGTGATCCGGAGGGTCTCCGCCTAGTCATGTGATACACTAGACAACGAAGAGAGGGGGACTCTTTCTCAACCGAATGAGCTTCCTCTCTCACGTCCAACGCCTTTAGAAGACAGTGCCTCGTCGGTTTGTCTTATTAAGGGAGCAAGGAAAGCTGATGTGGGCTCTAGGCGACAAACATGTTCAAGACTCGAGCGACAGCGATAATTTTACGTTTCTTGGAAAAGGAGTGGATTTCAAAGGCGTTCTCAACTTTGATGGAACCATCCGCATCGACGGCCATGTTGAAGGCGAAGTCCACACCACCGGCACTCTGATTATCGGAGAGCAGGCGGTGATCAAAGGCATTCTTTCAGTCGGCACCCTGATGACCAGCGGCAAGGTCAACGGCACAGTCACAGCCACCGCAAAAATTCAAATTCTTAAGCCGGGTATTCTCATCGGTGATATTCGCACACCGGGCATTTCGATCGAGGACGGCGCTCACTTCCATGGCATGTGCGACATGGGAGCCAATAAATGGGTCGACGAAAACCCCTCGTCTCACAAGAATGTTCACGATTTGGCAGCCCATCGCGGCAAAGCTCGGACGGCGGACCTCTAGCCCTTTATAACTCCTCCCGGTACAATACTGCTCCATGACTCGACCAACTGTCCTTCTCGGTATGAGCGGCGGAGTTGATAGCTCCGTCGCTGCCGCATTGCTCGTTCGCCAGGGCTATGACGTGCACGGCGTTACCCTTCAGGTATGGGAACACGAGGACGAAACCGTATCAACGTCCAAAAAATGGCAAGAACGGGGCTGTTGTAAGGTCGGCATAGCCAAGCATGTCGCCAAACTCCTCGGTATCTCCCACGAAGTCATTGATACTCGCGACACATTTCAGAAAGGAGTCATTGACGATTTTCTCCACGGCTATACTACCGGCACGACACCCAATCCCTGTGTCCGCTGTAACGAGAGAGTGAAGATTCGGGGGCTCATGGATCTTGCAGTCTCGCGGAACTTCAATTACGTAGCGACGGGACATTACGCTCGTCTACAAAACAATCACGGCACGTCCCTCCTTACGCGGGCCACTGACAATCGCAAGGATCAAACCTACTTTCTCTACCGCCTCAATCCTCACTGGCTACCCAAACTTCTCTTCCCTCTTGGCAACTTGGCCAAATCTGATGTCTGGAAAGAAGCCGAGGCGTTGGGGCTCCCAGCCGATGAGCTGAAAGAAAGTCAGGAGATCTGCTTTGTCACTCAAGGTGACTACCGTACATTCATCGAAAAAGAGGTTCCCGAAGCCAAGAAACCCGGCCTCTTTATCGACGAGGCCGGGCACCCTTTGGGCCGGCACGACGGAATTGCGTTCTACACACCAGGCCAACGCCGAGGTCTCGGCATTGCCACAGGACAACGTCTCTATGTTCAACAAGTACGTCCCGCGACTAATACCGTCATGCTGGGTCCGGAGGAATCCCTGCGCAGACAAGACTGTACGGTAAGCGACCTCAATATCTTTATGCCTCACCTCTTGAAAAGCCCAACCGAAGTCCACGTCAAAGTCCGCTATGCGACACCCCCGACACCTGCCATTCTGTCACCTTTGACCTCCTCAAGCATCCACGTTCAGTTCCGAGAGGTTCAACGGGCATTAAGTCCCGGCCAATCCGCCGTTTTCTATGACGGTGACCACGTCCTCGGAGGCGGAATTATCCAACCGTTCTAATTCTAACGCCGCCTGACCCTTGTCTTCTTCTTGACTTGTCCTGTAATCTTCCTATAGCCTTCAAGCTTACCGGAGCGGAGAAAGCGCCTCATTCCAGCGGCATAACCAGTCGAAGTCCATATTCATCGGCTTAATTCGAGGTTTCGATGTTTGGTTCATTTGGGTGGATGGAATTACTGCTGATTTTGATCATTGTTTTGATCATTTTCGGTGCCGGTAAACTTCCCCAATTGGGAGAAGGGCTCGGCAAAGCCATCAAAGGCTTCAAGAAGTCCGTACACGAGGCCGATGCCATTGACGTGACACCGGCCGGACAGTCCCAGGATGCTCAGTCACAAGCCGCCTCATCCAATCAGGCCAACACCCAATCAGAAGCCACACCATCGCCTGCTCCTCAAGCGGCGCAACCGGGCCAGGTAAAGCAAGGGTAAAAAGCCTGAGTGTCTGTCCTGCGGCGATTGGACGGCGGGGGAGATTAACGGTCTTACCATCACTACGATCCTGAGATTATGTTTGGATTGGGAGCCAGCGAGATATTAATTATTCTGGTGATAGCGTTTCTCCTATTTGGTCCGAAACAACTCCCTGAAGTCGGGCGCCAAGTTGGCAAAGCCATTAAAGGCTTTAAGGATACGGCCGAAGATCTGCGCAAGTCGGTGGAGCCGGAGCTCAACATGATTCAACAAGAAGTCAAAATGGTCGAACAGGATTTTCAGGCTTCCATGAAAGAAGCCGAAGAAGAAATCACTGCTGCGGGTAAACAACCGGAGGAGACTCCGCAGTCTCTTGGCAAATCGGGTCAGCTATAATTTGAAATGATCAGTGCGGTGGTTTCACGAAGAGGACACGGACAACATAGACTCCCCTCTATTTCCCCTCTCTCATCGAACCCTCTCATTGGAAACATACAGGCACCTCGTTACCCATTTTCCCCCTCGCCCTGAAGGGCCTGTGCGACTCGACTCCTTGACTCTTCAGAGAATGAATACCGTACGGACGATTTCTAGCGAGGAACTTCGAGGAAAGTGGAAAACTGTCTTCCTCGCGGCCATGACGGCAGCGGTTGAGCTATTTATCTTTTGCGGTTCAGCTCAAACTGCCTTCCAACTGCCCGAAGGGGAAAAGATCACCAATCCTATCGTCATCGGACGTGGTATCCCGCAAAAAGAGGCGTACGAACCATTCGACCCACAAATCGGCAGAAACTTCGACATCAGAAACCTTTGGCTGCGCGCCGATCTTCGTGTACGACCAGAATACCGAAACAACGTCTGTTTCGGCGGCGGGATTGGAGCGGCAGGACAATGTAACGCTCCCGGTATTGCGCCTAATAGCCTGGCCGGTAAAGCGAATGATCAGTTCGTCCAGCAGATGATTCGTTTGGGTATCGGCTACGATCTGTCCCCTGATGTCAACTTTTATCTCGAGTTCATTGATTCCCGTACGTGGGGCGGCAACGGGACGCCCGTGGGAGCCGGAGGCGCTGGGAACAATGGAGATCCATTGATCCATACCTGCGGGGCCACACCGAGTGAGGGTGGCAGGCCGGTCTGTTCACTCGGCATACGAGCCGGGTACATGTTGATCCGTAACTTTGCCGGTGTACAGGGGTTGGGCTTAAAGGCCGGTCGGCAGTATGTCGTGTTCGGCGACCAAAGTTTGTTCGGCCACTTCGATTGGGCCAACACGGGTTACTCGTTTGATGGGGTCATGGTGCAATACAGCCACAGGATCATGGATATTCATGCCGGCTGGTTCCGGACAGCGGAAACGGACCTTTTGCAAGGGGCACCCCTCGGAAGCGGAAATCCGAACATTGCCGGCACAGGTCAGGCGAAAAACGCCGCCGGTGATGCGGATTTGATCATCTTATATAACCAAATCAAAACGATCCCTGGATTTCTCATCGAACCCTTCTATGCTTATTACAAGAACAATCTTGGGGGAGGAGACATTTCTTCCCAGGGACTCGGCACGCCCAAGCATGGCAATCAAACCCGCCATACCGTGGGGGGACGGGTAGCCATGAAGAAAGGCTTCTTCGATCTCTCCAGCGAAGTGGTCTACCAATTCGGGCAGATGGGGGATACTGCTGCCAGCGCAAGCAGCTTGTGCGGGGATTCCGGAGGCGAGGGCAAATGCCTTCACATCAATGCCTGGGCCACCAGAAACTGGATCGGTTATACCGCCTTCAACTGGCCCGGAAAGCCTCGCATCGCGTTCAATTTTGACTATGCCTCCGGAGACGGTCGAGCCAACTGCACGTTAAACGCCGCCTATGGAGATTGTAAGACCGCCAATACGTTTGAAAATTTCTTTCCGACGAATCACATCCACATGGGGTACATGGATGTCATGGCCTGGAAAAACATGATGAGCTTCTCCGGCAACTTTCAAGCTCGCCCGACCAAAGACGATCATATCGAAATCTGGTACACAAATCTGCATCTGGCCAATGCTCGAGATAATTGGTATCGCGCAAGCCAAGGTGTCTATGTCTTCTCACGACCGGACAACACTCAGACCCATATCGGTGATGAAGTTGATGTCGTTTGGACCCATTTCTTTATGAAGGGTATCGTCGCCTTTCAGGCCGGCTATGGACATCTCTGGCCTGGTTCATACATTTCCCACAACTTAGGGCGCCGTGCCGTGGGGCAAGATTGGGCCTACGCTCAGCTCTGGATAAACTTTTAGGCCGCTCGACTATCTCGTCCCGAACGTCGGATATTCACAACCTTTTCTCTGAGATTATACACCTCAGCCGCGCCATCCATGCCACGGCACATCTCCTTCCCCGATTTGACACCCTTTACGAAACGACCGAACGGGTCATGTCCCAATTACTTCCTACTTTCTCCAGGTACTTTGACCTCGTGACGGACACTAAACGACTTCAGACATCGGGCAATGGCCAAGCACCACTCCGTTCCTGTGCAAACACCTGAATACCAAGCCGACCGCTTGTCGCCATCTCTCCAGCCAAGGCTCGTGATCGCTGGCTTGGCCTATTCGCTCGACATGGCCGCTTGAACCAGTCTCGCCTGAAGCTCGCCATAGTTCCATGTCACAGGAAACTGCGGGAACTCTTTCGGGAGATGTCCGGGGGGACAAAAGAAAAATCCGGCGTCGGCTTCGCCAAGCATCGCGGTGTCGTTGTAAGAATCACCGGCAGCCATTGTAAAGAAGTTGAGCGCTTTGAGCGCCGCTACTGCATGTTTCTTTGGGTCCTGCATTCTCATGCGATAGTTCAGGATGCGGCCGCTTCCGTCGATTTCGAGTTGATTGCAGAAGAGAGTCGGAAAGCCTAACTGTCGCATAAGTGGCTGGGCGAATTGATAGAACGTATCCGACAAAATGATGACCTGGTAGCGTTCCCGCAGCCACGCGAGGAAGTCAGTAGCACCTTCCAAAGGACCCATCTTTTCAATGACATCTTGAATGTCGCCGATCTTCAACGTCTCCCGATGGAGTATCTCCAACCGCCGCCTCATGAGTTTGTCGTAATCAGGCATCTCACGGGTCGTGATCTTCAAGTCATCGATACCCGTCTTCACCGCCACATTAATCCAGATCTCCGGTACCAGCACCCCTTCCAGATCCAAACACACCACCACGGGCTTCTGCATGCAGTCTCTCCTCTTCGTCACTGAAGTACCACCTCTCTGTCTCTGCTATGAGACAACATCTCTGCGACCTGTTCAAAAAGATTGACGGAAAAACGCACAATTTGTCGATTGCCTGATCGAGTAGCGCCGTCCCATTCCATGTCTGCTGATTGTTGGCCTGATGGCGTTCCGTCCAATCGAAAACCGAAGAAAATGGAATCAAGCCCATTGGAAACAGTGTTGCCACACTAAGCCCAACACCGTGCTTGCCCGAGCGGACCTCCCTCGTGTGCGGGGGATCATCTTCTCAAGAAGTTTGAATGGTTGATATTGGTCTTTCCTCGGTAGCGCGATAGAAACTAATATGCCCATGCACGATGAATCAAGAGTCATAGTTCCATGGCTCTGACGCTATGGCGCAATTCGATTCGAACGTCGGTTCATCCCCGCGTCGCTATAGGCTACTTCTAGATCTATGCGGAGCACCACCTCACGGCAGATCCTACCGGTTCGTTTACGCTACCCCCAAATGGACTCACAGATAAGGCCATCTTTGGGCCTTGCGCGTTTCATGAAAAGGCGTAGAGTTGATAGTGCGCGGGTACACCGACCCTGCCGAACATGAGAGAGTCAACGAGAGGTCGTCGCTCATACCGAGTCAGCCAGGTGTACCCCCGCCCTATCCCCGGCCTCATGTTCCGCCCCACACAAAAAATGAGCCTACCGATAGCTACTTGCAGGATCCGGAGGCCGATCTTGATCCTTCCCATAAAGAAGCTCGATAATGGCGCATGGGACAGCCGATTGTGTTTTCTGGACACATCATTGGTTTGCTCAAAGAATACATGCGGGACCTCGTTGATCAGGCAACGCAAGAGCACCATGCCCAAGAACAGTTTGGCTTCACTTCCGTGCCGTATCGTCCCGATCACGCTTTTTCCGACCTCCTCGCCCTGCTGGACGACCGCATCGAATCCGAAGGCCTCCAAGTAGGCTTGCCGGAATGTTTCCTCCATGACATGTGGAGTCTCTGTAACGAAGCACTTGAACCAATCTCTAAGCGCATCTGGCTGGAAGCAAACCTCAATGGGATGACCATGACTAAAGCTCGAACAAGGGAGCTCACCTACCAGGCCCTGATCGACTTTATTGAGTCGCGTTCATCAGAAAGAAGTTAGTGCATGCTTCCGTGGTTATCGTGATCCTTGATGTTCATGCTGATCCAAGTCTACAGCCTACAGGTCGGCACAGGGTGAATCGAACCGGCAAAGAGTGCACACGAACGACGTCTCGTCATTGGTTTCAGTCGTGGCTTAAGAACTCGACAATATACTCTTTCTCACACAACCGGTGAGGGGAATCAGGAGGAGCCTTTAGTGTCGAGCAGCTTGGTCGACGGACAGAACCTGTTTGCGATTTCGGGAAATGGAGCGGAATGTGGCGCATGCCTCGTTTTGAAAACAGAATGAAATCCAAAAGGTATTGGCTAATGAAGTCAGAGCCTTCCACCTTCTCGATCGATGACTTAATACGATCCCCCAACCGGACAACCACTTGGGACGGAGTACGCAACTATCAAGCTCGTAATTTCATGCGCAGTATGGCTGTCGGCGATCAAGTCCTGTTCTACCACAGTAACGCTGAGCCACCGGCGGTCGTGGGTATCGCGGAAGTGGTCAAAACCGCCCACCCTGATCCGACACAATTTGACAAGCAGGACAAGCACTACGATCCAAAAAGCGAACCATCCGAGCCCAGGTGGGACATGGTGGATATCAGGTATGTTCGAAGATTTGCTCGCGCACTAACCCTGGACGAATTGAGGAAAGAGGGCAGGCTGAAAGGGATGGTGTTATTGAAAAAGGGATCTCGTCTCTCAGTTCAGCCGGTTACTTCGCTGGAGTGGAAGCACATCATCAGCCTAGTATAAGGCCGAGTGGTTCACCAAATTAGATACTGGCCTTTCCATCGTCCATATACCGATGTTGCCAGTCCAGCCAGGCGTGGCCCAGTTCATGCGCGAGAATATATCGACGGCGGGTCACAGGCAGCCGCTTCCGTACATAGATAGTCTTCGTGTCATCATCCCATATTCCATCGGCATTTGCGTCCCGCTTATCCATTTCCGCATCGGATAACTGTCGAACCGAAATCCGATAGCCGAACGGAAGAACAACTTGGTTGGGGATGCGCAACATCTTTCTTCGTTCTCTGACCATCGTCGCCATCGTTCGCTCCCTCTTCCTCCTACGCAAGCTTAGCCTACCATAACAAGGCAGGCCGAGTGTTGACGATTTTCTTATTATTTGTCATAGTTTTATGTCGTCATCTATCTGGAGAAAGATCAAGCCACTTTCGACCGTTGCCCCTCTCTTAGCAGTTCCCCCATCGCCGAGATTTGTGTATGATTCGCCTATGGAATCTACTTTTGCTGAACAATTAGTCCCTGCCTATCCTAAGTCGGTTCGACTGGTTGGAGTGAAGATCAGGAATCGCGGGGAGGTCAAGAAGTTGGACTCAGCCGGTGTGCTATTGCGCACCGGTGACCCGGTCTTAATCGAGGTGGAAGGTGAAGTCACGTACGGGTTCGTCTACACGGAGCCCTACTCGACGCCGTTTAGTCCGCCCATGCGGGCGATGAAATCAATCTTACGTAAGCCAAATCCTGAAGAAGCTGCATTGATTCAGAGGCTTGAACGGCTCTCCCAGGAAGCTGCTACCTATTGCCGAACCAAGGCGATGGATCTTGGCATTCATCTCAAGTTGGTCGAGGTTTATGGGGCCATCGATCGCCGGCAACTGACCTTTGTTTACACGGCCGATGACCGGATCGATTTCCGGGAACTGGTCCGAGATCTGGCGCGTCGTTTCGGCGGACGTATCGAAATGCGTCAAGTCGGAGTACGTGAGGAAGCCCGACGGCTTGGTGGCATGGATACCTGCGGCCTCGTC
>NZ_JBLYIG010000469.1:0-5647 GCF_049222245.1 Nitrospira sp. BLG_2
CGTCTAACGCAAAGAAGTGGCGCTCATTGATTCTTGTTTCTGAATACGTGCCACCACATCTACAACGATCTGCTCGGTTAAGAGTCCACCCTTGATATATTCTTGAACAACTCCCTTTTCATCAATGAATACGCTCACAGGCAACCCGAAAACACCGAACTGGTTCGCCACTTTGTTATCTCGGTCCATAAGCACCGGAAATGTATGGCCATGTTGCCTAATGTGCTCACGCACTTTAGCGTCGTCTTCCAGTTCGTTTATGGCCAGCACTACGAATCCCTTTTCACGCAGCTTGTCATAGACGGTCTGCATGGCCGACATTTCCTTTGTGCAGGGTTTGCACCAAGTAGCCCAAAAATTTACCAAAACAATCTTCCCCCGATATTGGCTCAAGCTCTGTAAGTTCCCTTCCAGATCGGTCAGACGAAAGTCTTCCGCAGCCGTGCCCACCGCCGGAACTCGCGAGCCCATTCCCCATACCAACCCACTGCCGATAAGAAGCATGAAGCCGGTGACCAAAACTGTCGGCGACGTCCGGTTTGTGGATTGACTCATTTGCCTATTCCTCTTCGAGGACAACCTACAGCGGCTTTAGTTGTCCTGCGCTCCTTGATGCACTCGCCGCCACAACTCGCAGGATACGTGGCTTGAAGAAACTCATCTCATCAAAACATGTCCTTGTTTCACCCGGAATAGAATCTTTGTCACATGGTCAAAGCGCTCTATAGGATTACCGGCCAGCACGAGAAAACTGGCCTCATATCCTTCCTGCAACCGGCCGATGCGCCGGCCCATGAAAATTGCCTTCGGAGTGCTTTCACACCACAGCTTGAGCAATGTGAGATTGTCAAAGGCTCCCAGCTCACGCAAATGCAACGCCTCGGCGACCGATGTTTCGGCATGGTCACTGCCGATGGCGAGCTGTGCTCCCTTACGATGCAAAAGGCGCAAATTGGCTTTCATGACATCCCGCGCCGACGCATCTCCGTCTGAATGGTGCAATGATGGATGACGATGGACGCCGCCCCCGTGGTGATGAGGATCCTCTGCGGCGTGCTCGCGGTGGGCCGGCATGAGAGATCCTGCAATAGTCGTCGTGATGATCACGACTCGACCCGATGCGGCGCGATCGGCGTCTTCGTCGGTCAACCGCGCCGAAGCGATATTTTGCGGCGCGGACGTCCACCATCCGGGAAGGTGAGTGATTTCATCCACCCCGGCGTCTATCGCACGACGAAAATCTTCCGCAGTCTCCACGTGGCTGCTGACACGTAATCCGGCTCCATGGGCCTTGCGTACGATCGCAGGCACGAGATTCGGATTTAAGCCGCTGTGAGCATTCAGGGTCGAGGCCGGCGTCCGGTGCTCAAAATCTTCCGAGTGTGCTAAAAATATTTTGATGAAGTCCGGTTTACCGGAGAGGATCAACTTCCATTTCTCCACAAGGTCATGTTCGCTATCGACGGAAAAGTACGCCCGGTTATTGAACCAGCCTTTCGCAATCGGGCCGAGAATCGGGGCATAACGGGAACCTGAAAGCATCTCTTCATACAAGGGTTCCGGATGCCCTCCCGTGGCAGTCAAGCCACCATTGGAAAAGACCACATCTATGCTGGTAGGCACGTTGACACGGGATCGAATTCGGTCGGTAAACTCTCCGATATTTCCAGGAATCTTGACGTAAAACACACCGTCTTCCAGATAACGCCTGACGACGGCGTCAATGTTCCAAGGCCCCTCGACATTGTGATTGTGCGCTTCGCCGAATGGCGGCACCACGAACCCGTCGCGGAGATCTACGACTTCGTCCACATGAGCTGGAGCGGTTCGCGTCAGAAGACCATCCACGACATAGAAGGTATCGTGCCGAAACTCTTCACCATCAAACCACCGCCCGTTGGTGAATTGGTACTGCTTCGCCGTCGCGTTTTGTTCACTCACCGCGACCGAAGGAGTCGGAACCCCCACACAGGAAACACCAACCAGAACTAAACCCTTGAGGCAGACGAACGTTCTCATAGAGAGATTCCCCTCGAACAAAACCGCTGTGTCATGTGTTGGAGCATATATCCGTCAAAACTTATACTCCACGCCGCCAAACGCGCTGATGCCTAGCCCTGGGTTGGCAAACCGTCTGAGCGCGTCATTGACGATCACGGCACCGGCATACGTCTTGTCGGTCAAATTGCGACCTTCCGCATAGAGCGTCAGATTCTTCGTGACATTCCAGCCCGACCTGAAATTCACGATAAAGTAGGCCGGGGCCTTCTCCGTATTGAGATAATCCGTGTAAATACCGGTCATCACCCATTCCATATTGGGTGCGAGCCACCATCCCTGAGGATGGTCATAGCGGAGTTCCCCGGCCAGATTGTGCTCAGGCGCGCCGGCGACCGTGTTTCCCGCGGCGGCGATCAGCACGTTGGGTCCACCCACGCCGCCACCGCGCACATCCTCCGTAAACTTGAAGTGAGACCACGTATAGGCCGCTCGCACTTGCAAGCTGTCGTTCATCCCGCCCCCGGATGTGAACAATCCTCTGGCCAGCGCCATCGCTCCTCCCGCTTCGACGCCAACATGGCGTGTGCCGTTCGCATTCTGAAAGGTACTTTGATTGTTGATATTCGAGGCGAGAATCTCCTTGGTCATTTCCAAGTCATAGACCGTCACATCCCAGGTGTAGCGCTTATCCACCGAGGCACCGCGGTAGCCCAGCTCAAACTGCCAGGCTCGTTGCGCGTCGAGATTCAGAAACCCTGTGTTGGGGGAGCCATCCGCATTGACTGAGGACAATAACTCCAGATTGAGCGGAGGCTCATACGCTCGGCTGGCATTGAAATACAGTTGGGACGTGGGGGTCGTCCTGTACACGAAGCCAAGCTTGGGACTGATCGCATCGAAGTGGGTGAGCGGCTGGCGGATGTTAGCCAGTGTGGAGTCGGCCGTCTGCGTCGGAGGCCCGACCGGCGCGTAATTATTGACGGTTCCTTGCCGAGTCGAATAATCCCACCGTGCGCCGAGCACCACCGTGAATTTCTCGGTCAGATCCAACGCATCCTCACCGTACACACCCACGTAAAAGGTCCGCAGCAACGCATTCTGCGTGATCGCTCCGGCAGTGCCTCGGATATTCACGTAACGTCGCTGATTCTGGTCGAGATAGCGCGGCTGCACTCCGACGACAAGCGAATTGGCCATGCCGAAGAGCGGGTTCGCGTTCGAATAGCGTAGTTCGCCCCCGACGTTATGGTTGTCCTGGCGGATCGTTTGGAAAATGGGATGGTCGAGGTACTGGTACGAATAATAGGGAATGATCTCGATGAATTGATTGGTGGCAAACTCGTTCCGGTAAGCGATACCGATCCGTTGGAGATTGTAATACCGTCCGTATTTACAGGTCTGATTATCGAGCACGCATGCGAAAAAGTTTCCTCCGGACGGATTCGCCCCAGGGGTTTGTCCGCCAACTTGTCTTGGATTCGCGAACAGTTGCTCGCCCGTGAGCGCTCCAGGAATCGACTCAGACACGTTGGCTTGGAGGAAATACGCACGGATCTCCTGATGCGTGCCGAGCTGCAACCCCACATTGGCATTGACTCGCTGCCTAGCCTGTTCACTGTGCTCCTGAAAGCCATCCTGCCGATTACCGGACGCGCTGATGTAATAGTCCGCCGTCGCGTCCATATTTCCAATCTTGAACGGCGTGGTGACTTTCCCGCTGGACACTTGGCCACTGACTAATCCGAAGCTTCCCCCGATCACCCGCATTTGAAGGATGGAGGCGTTGTATCCGGTCCGAGGCACAAAATTAATCGCGCCTCCCATCGCATTGGCGCCATACCGAAGGGCATTCGCCCCTTTGTAGACTTCGATCCGCTCGTAGGCCAGTAGATCGATGGATTCAAAATCAGAAAAGCCGTCCGCATCTCCGAAAGGAATGCCGTTGATCAAGATATTGATGCCGCGATGATGAAAATTATTCCGCAACGATGTGCCGCGGATTTGGAATTGTCCTTCATCCGCTCCAAACCGAGATTGAAACCGGACGCCGGGAGCGAATTGCAGCACATCGTGGAGATTCAATGCCCGTGACTGCACAATTTCCTTCTCTTCGATGAGGATACTACTGGCGGGCCGCTTGGCGAGTTCCTTTTTCACAGCATCGATATTTTCGATTCGCTGGCCTTCTACTTGGATCGGCTCCATCTCTATAACCTCGGCGTCTTCTTTCTTTTCGGAACCACCTTGAGCCCACACCGGCGACATACTTAAACTCATGCCCACGGCCCAAACAGCTCCCGCAAATAGCAGACAACAAGATTTCTTACGGCTCCCCACCATCCCGGATCCTCCTCGATTGTGCGCCTTTTCCTTATGATCCCTTTGACCGACGTGCGCCTCGATCCACCGCATCCGACATCCAATGCCGGCGCTCACGCCTTCCACCGAGGTTGCCGGTTCGAGGGACATCCATCGTGCCCTCTGCCCGGTTGAGTGCCATATTCATCGTTTTCTTACCCGAATAAGGGCGGGGCAAAGGAGGAGGCAGGCACCCTTCGCCCCGCGCTTGGCCCGAGCCGGAGGCAGCCTGCTCGGGCAACACACTGGATTTTCGCTGTTACGTGAATGAGTCGAAGCGAACTACGCGGGACGTGACGAATGAATTGACCCGCTATCGCTTATGCACGCCTGACGAAAGGGAATGATGGAGGAGCACGAGTCGGAACGCTGGAAGGTTGTTGCGCAAGACACAGTCGATGAACGTTGGGGTCGTGAAGTCCGTCCACCAGCTCCGTGACGGTTGGTGGAGATCCGCTTGCGTCGGCGGCATCTGCCGTCGCCTGGCAAGCCCAGTTGCAGAGCACGTGATGATCGGATGATCCTTTCTCACTATGGTGGTGCTGATGATGGTCAGCATGAGCCGGTGCGCACCCCGCAGCTACTACAGTCAATGCGCTGTAGATCAATGCCACAAGCCCGATGACATACACATTCTGACGGGAGATATGGGAATGCATTATGAGTCTCACTCAAGCGAGCCATCTCTATACGGCACACCGGACAACGTGTCTACCGATGTTTGCTCATCGATGCTACACGTAGTCACACAATCGGCGTTGTCACTACCTGGCTCGCTCAAACGTGCTGAACGAATTGCTCTCATTGTTTTCAACTAAGTCGACGATGGACTGGCGGAAGATTCGCAAACTCCCTTTGCCGATCTTCGTGCCGCGCAATCGCCCTTCCTCGACCCATCGATAGATCGTCCACCGACTGACCGACAGCAGCTCCGCTGCCTCGCCTACTCGTACCAGCGTCTTTTCCATGGTGCTCGTCACCGCTCGACTCGCATCTTCAGTCAGAAACATTGGACATCTCCTTTGCAAAATTCGGCTTGATTCATGCCTGGCACGGAACAGACTCATGGAGGATCGGATTATGGCGCCGGCTGCTTGCCCTGCGTGGGGCCAAGTTTACCCATCTTCACAACCAGCCGATTGTTCGGCCAGGCCTGCTCGCTCCAAGCCAAGGCTACGGTTCCATTTGGATGAACGGCGACGGTCGGGGCCTCGGCCTTTGCGCCGTCGCTGAGAGCCTGAACCGGTCCGAATGTGCGGCCCCGATCGAGAGACAGACGCATGACCGC
>NZ_JBLYIG010000470.1:0-3948 GCF_049222245.1 Nitrospira sp. BLG_2
AGCACCATGATGATATCGGCCCCCAACGCCTCTTCGATTTCCATCGCCTTTTCCGGAGTAATGAAGTGTGTCGACCCATCGATGTGAGATTGAAACGTGGCGCCCTCATCGGTGATTCCGCACAACTTCGCTAAACTGAAAATCTGAAATCCGCCGCTGTCGGTGAGGATCGCTCCCGGCCAGCCGGTAAAGGCATGAAGCCCTCCCATGTCGGCCACGACCTTGTGACCAGGGCGCAAGTACAAATGATAGGCATTATTGAGCATGAGTCGAAACCCCAGACTCTCCAGGTCTCCTGGTTCGAGCCCCTTGACCGGCCCCAACGAGCCAACCGGCATAAAGGCCGGTGTTTTGACCTCTGCGTGGCCGGTCGTGAGCAGGCCGATGCGGCCCTTGGAGTGTCGGTCAGATTGTTGGATTTGGTACTGCATCTCTTCTAAGGGATCGAGCCGCTACATGTGGTCAGGCGCTGAAATGCCGAGCACCTCGAGCCCGTTTCTGAGAATGTGCTGGACCCCGCCCATCAAGACCAGTCGCGCCGCGGTCCGTTTCGGGGTGAGCGCTTCGGCAGGAGCCGGCTCGCCATGCTCCTGATCCGTCGCAGGAGGCAACACACGATGTTTGTTATAAAACGTATGCAGCTGCGCCGCCAATTGCTGAAGATAATACGTCACCCGATGCGGTTCAAAGGCCAACGCGCTGGCTTGGATCATTTCAGGGTACGCGGAAAGTTTTTTAATCAGCCCCAATTCATCGGGATCAGTCAACACAGTCAGGTCGGTCTCCAGTGCGGACGGGCGGGCCACTCCTCTTTCGGCGGCCACGCGCCAAAGGCTGCAAATCCTCGCATGGGCATATTGGACGTAGTACACCGGATTGTCGGCCGACCGTTGCTTCGCCAATTCCAGATCGAACTCCAGATGAGTCTTGGAATCCCGCATTAAAAAATAGAACCTCGCGGCGTCGGCTCCGACCTCGTCGATGACTTCCCGCATCGTAATAAATTCCCCTGTCCGCTTGGACATCTTCACTTCGACTCCATCCCGCAACAGCTTCACCAACTGGACCAACACAACCTGGAGACGATCTTGGGGATGTCCATATGCCTGCATGACGGCTTGCATGCGTGGGATATACCCATGGTGGTCGGCGCCGAAAACATCGATCAATAGATCGTAGCCGCGCTTCAGCTTGTCATGGTGGTAGGCGATATCGGACGCCAAGTACGTATACTCACCGTCCTGCTTCTTGACGACACGGTCTTTTTCGTCGCCGTACAGGGACGCCCGAAACCACCATGCCCCCTCCTGTTGGAACAGGAGGTCGCGGGCTTTCAATTCGTCCATGGCCCGCTCGATGGCTTTGGACTCTAGAAGCGATGCTTCGCTGAACCAGGATTGGATCTCGATCCCAAATGACTGAAGGTCCTCACGGATCAGCCCCAGCAGTTTCTGGTAAGCCAGAGATCGGCAGCGCGCCTCAAGGTCGGCAGGAGTCAGTTCGCCGGCTACGAGGTCGAGTTGGTCCTTGAGCTGTTGTGCCACGGATGTGATGTACGAACCATGGTAACCATCCTCAGGGAACTCGACAGTCCGCCCCGACAACTCTTGATAACGGGCATAAACAGACGCCCCCAACAATTTCATCTGCCGCCCTGCGTCGTTAATATAGTACTCTCCCACGGCATCGTATCCGATCGCATCCAATAGCCGGACGATCGCATGCCCGACCGCCGCCCCTCGGCCATGGCCGACATGCAATGGGCCGGTCGGATTGGCGCTGACATACTCAACCAACACTCGCCGGCCGGTTCCGACAGCCGTCCGGCCATAGTGAGCACCTTGCGACTCGATTTCACGGAGAACTTCCTGCCAGAGAGCCGGTTTCACTGTAAGATTCAAGAAACCGGGACGGACGATCTCAACACGATCAAACAGCTGTTCTCTCTGAGGAATGTTTTCCACGATGATTTGGGCGATATCATGAGGGGCTTTGTGCTCAGAGGAGGCCAAAGACATCGCCACCGTTGAAGCGAGATCTCCCCACTCCGGTCGTTTGGGCGCGTCAAGAGTAAGCGTTGGCCAAGTCGCCGTCTTCAACTGCCCTTTTAGCCTTGCACCATTGAGGGCGCCGAGTAGGGCCGTTGTTACCCGCTCTTGCACGAGTCCTTGAGACACGACAATCCTCTAAGTCCTTACCAAAGAAAGGAAATTAACGCGCCACTGTATCACATGGGATTGGAGTGAGACAAGGCGGTTCGCGTGGAATTACGAGGGTTTGCACTGCTCCTCCCTATTGCAAATTTCGATTCCATGAGAATTTCTTCGATCGGGACTTGAAGACAGGGCTTCTCCGCACACTTTTTAACTGTTTCCCATGACTCACAGATACAGGGCGAGCCGCGCAGGATCGCCACATGGCTACCACGTGGAGCCCACCGCTCGGGGTCTGTAGGACCGAATAGAGCAATCGTCCGTACACCCAATAAAGCAGACAAATGGGTCACTCCCGAATCATGACCGATATATAACGTGACCTGCGCAAGCACGCCGGCAAGTTGGGAAAGATCAAGGTCCTTGAGAACGAATGGCGGCTTACTCACATACTGCAGAGCATGGCCCACGGCATCCTGATCCGCCGGCCCCTCCAAAACTAATGGACACATCCCTCCTAACCATAACTGTTCGATCAACAAGGCCACTCTTCTGGGCCCAAGGCACTTGTGAACACTCCCACTCCCCGGATGTATAAGAGCCAGCGATTGATCGCGGGAGATCAGGGTCTGAAGATAGTCTTTACCACGCTTCAAGAGATGCGGGGGGGCTGGGACCGTTCCCTCTGGAGAAATATCTCCAGCCGTTTCCCCCAGCGTCTCAAGAAAGCGGTTGCTCTGATGCTTCGCGCGTAACTCCGGGGAAAATGGCGACTGAATCCGAATCTGCGCTACGCCCACATCCTGAAATAGGGAACGAAGAGAGCCATCGTTATCCTCCGTCCAGACCACAGCCAAATCACACCGGCTCACCCTAGATTGCAATTCCCCGGAGAGGGACACCGTTTCTGAAAATAATCCCAGGCACATTTGCCCTTCCAATGGAATCCAATCGTCAATCAACCCACACTCCGACAGGAGTCGACTTACGGACGCAGAAGCGACGAGTACGATCTCATGTTTGGGAAATCTCACGCGCAGACTCCTCATCGCGGGGACGGCCAACAGGACATCGCCAAGAGCACCGGGGTGAAGGATAAGGATGGTACGCTTCACAGATTTCCCCATAACACTACGACTCGAGACCCGTACCGGCATCGTGCTCATGCACTGATCGAGCCTGTTCTAAATCGGACGGCGTATTGATGTTGAACATGGAACGCCCATCGTGGTCGATTCGCCTGATCTCCCTTTCGTCAATCAATCGCACGCGAAGAGCCGAGTGATCCATCATGCTGTGGATCTTTTTATTGCGGACTTTTATCATTTCCTCAATAACTGGCAGGCAGTTTCGTCCATATACTGCATGGGTTGGCTGCGGACGAGTCTCCCACCGGCTGATAACAATATCAGCCTCGTCTTTCAGGCGAACCATATGCCGAATGACATCAGGGTTGAGGAATGGCATATCACAGGCCGCAAGAAAGATATGCTGAGTTTTCGCCCATCGAAGGCCCGTGTATAATCCGCCAAGGCTACCGCAATCCGGAATACGATCTCGGATCACCGGCACTTCTACTTGTAGCGAAGGACTATCCTGAGCGATGACAACGCAAACCTGGTCAAACAATTCGTTGAGGATATGGCAGCTCCGTTCAAGGAGAGTCCGCTGGCCGACAAGGACAAATCGCTTGTCCTCTCCCATCCTTCTACTCTTTCCGCCGGCCAGCAGTACGCCTGTCACATCGATGATCATGAGCACCTGACCTGTGGGGAAAAAAAAGAGGGGGTAGGTC
>NZ_JBLYIG010000471.1:0-4404 GCF_049222245.1 Nitrospira sp. BLG_2
CAAACTCCGGGGTCATGGAGTCTAACCCGTGCGAGTACCCGAACGCCCGCTGGTACAGTACCCAAAACACTCCAATCCCCAAGATCGCCAACCACCCGATCTTCACCGGCTTCGAATCGTACCACTGCGAGATGTCATACCCTCGATCGTTTGCCATAGTGTGACCTCCTTGTTAGACCAGCTTCGTTAGACCAGCTTCCGCATGGACAAATTCCTTACGAATGACCGGAGACCCGCCAATTCCTCCATCGCCTTGATTTCGAGAGCTCATAGGCGATCAAGGCCAGCAAAAGTACAATGGTCAATGGCCCAATAGCTTTTCTCGCAATTGTCGCATAATCGATTTGCTGTACTCGCAACAGGTAAGACGAAGGACTGTACCCTTCCGGAGTGATGATTAATTTATAAAGGCCTTTGACCAACTTGGCTTCGCCTCTGACCACGCCATCCAGATGAATCGCAGGCGGCCAGTACGCTACCGTTTCATCTTCGGCAGTCTCGCTGAGCCCTCTCACAACCCGTACTCCTATCGGTAGGTTGCGCAGACCCGGATCTACAAGGTCCACCACGAGGAACGTGTCGCCCTCACCGGGAATGTCTGTGCAGTACTGGGCCTTTGCTTCATTTTGCGGCTGATATGCGTTGAAATGAACGAGATTCCCTCCAACTCGTTGGACACAGATATCTTCCTCCATGGTCACATTGCCATGCGCACCGGCTACAACCGGCAGAAGGAGTGGAAGAACCGCAACAGCACTCATGATTCGACGGAACGGGACCGACCGTGTGAGTCCGATAAGACTGAAATTCAGCATCGCTCTACCTGTTACTCCGGCGACGACACTTAGTGCGACCACAACAATAAGGAACATCGTCGTCATATGACCTTCACCCCCTTTCCACCATAGAAAGTATACTCCTCGAAATATGAAGGCTACATTAGAAGTTCATGAAGAATTCTTCATAATTCTATCTACAGAGCGTGCCTTTTCACGTGGAATGGGCATGGGAGCATAAAAAGGCGACCTGCTCAAGAGGTCCGCAATCTTATGTCGGCAAAGGAGGTAGGTCTCTATCCTGGTGAGGAACCGGTTCTTGATCTAACCAAACATCTCCCTCGGGTTGGTCGCTTACCACCGCTGCCAGCGACCTGAAATCAAAGAGTCGAGAATCCATCAAGAGCGACGGCGCGACATTGGTCAATGCAGCGGCAATACTGTCCGAACAACCGGGTGACTCCCGTTCCCACTGCTGAAGAAACGTCTTCACTTTTTTTCGTTTCAAATCCTCTTGAGATCCACAGAGGTCGCAGGGAATGATCGGAAATCTTCTCAGCTCCGCATAGGCTGCAAGGTCGGTCTCTTTCACGAGCGCCAGCGGTCGGATGACGACATGTCGTCCGTCCTTCGAACGAAGCTTGGGAGGGATCGCCTTCAGCTTACCGGTATAGAAGAGATTCAAGAACAAGGTCTCAATGATGTCGTCGCGGTGATGACCGAGCGCGATCTTCGTGGCGCCAAGCTCAGTCGCAATGCGATAGAGGTGTCCTCGTCGTAGCCGTGAGCACAATGAACAGGTCGTCTGTCCCTCCGGTATGAGCCGCTTCACGATCGAGTAGGTATCTCGGGACTCAATGTGGAACGGAATGCCTCGGCTCATCAGATACTGAGGGAGCACATGTTCCGGAAAGCCCGGTTGCCGCTGATCCAGGTTGACCGCAATCAGATCAAAGTGAATCGGCGCTCGGCGTTGCAATACGAGCAAGATATCCAGTAAACCATAACTGTCCTTACCGCCCGACAGGCACACCATCACCTTGTCGCCGTCTTCAATAAGCCGGTAGTCGGCGATGGCCTGGCCCACCAGCCGGCAAAGGCGCGTTTGTATCTTTTCCGTGGCTTCGTCTAATTTCGGCATTGATGTTGGAGCAATTGGGACGATCATGGCAAGATTGTAGCGGCTCCATTATGGCCTTGTCGACAGAATCACGCTTGGGAAGGCACCAACCGTCCATGACCCAATCCATCCTCTTCGTATGTACCGGAAACGTCTTCCGCAGTATGGCGGCCGAATATGCGCTACGGGCACAGCTCGACCGGCAATCGCCCTACCGAGTTGCATCCGCGGGAATCGAAGCCAAGACCAACTCGATCCATCCGGTCATTTCCAAGCGGCTGATCCAAAAAGGAACCGATCCTTCCGCACATATCCCACAAAGGCTGACGAAGAAGTTGATCGACCGGAATGACCTCATCATTGCCATGGGGCTTGGTCATCGCGAGTTCATCCGCAAACAATTCGGGCTGATCGTTCCACTCTTCAATCAGGTGTCGTTCGGCGAGGAGGTTCCAATCCTCGATCTACACGAAGCTCTCCCTGACTGGGAGCGGGATATTGATGAAGCACGGGCTTATGTGGAGTCGGTCATCGACCATATTTGGGAATCCGTACCGGCGCTGGTGGCGCGACTTCCACAATTTCATGGGGCCGACGACCGGTGATTCCATATAATCTTGACCGTTGTACAAGTATCTGCCCGCCTCTCTGCCCTCTCTGAAGAACTCCTCCTGTCAGACGAAATGACCATTGAGTGCTATATTTCCATGAGCGACACAATAGACGTATTTCTGAGGTTTGTCGTTCATGGATCGCACAGGCTCCGACGTACTGAAGACACCCGTCATCGGACATGATCATCTCCCATGGGCTTCCTGGCCAGACGATGCGCTGTTGGATCTCCCGATGTGCGACCTGCACGTCGGGCTCAAGGGCGGATTTCTTGAACAGCCCATCGCCGACCTGACACAAGAACTGGAGCGCCGCGGATTGCTGTTTTGTCCACACTTCTGGCTCTCCAATGAGTGGTTCACCCCTGATGGAATTCCCGGGATAGCCGTCCCTTTTTATCTGGCCCATCCTCGCCTGGCAAAACTTGAACAAGCCCAGATGTTGGAAGTGGAAGGCGGCACCACAGAATGGTGCTTGCGTATTCTTCGCCACGAAGCAGGCCATGCGATCGAAAATGCCTTCAAAATCCGCCGGCGCAAAACACGTCAGCACATTTTCGGCAAGTCTTCTCAACGGTACCCGATGTACTACTCCCCACGACCCTATAGTCGAAGCTTCGTCCACCACTTGGACTTATGGTATGCCCAGAGCCACCCGGATGAAGACTTTGCTGAAACCTTCGCGGTTTGGTTGACACCGGACTCCCTATGGGAAGAACGGTACCGAGGCTGGCCCGTGCTCAAGAAGCTCAAGTATGTCGATGGGCTCATGAAAGAACTCCGAGGGGCCTCGCCTTTATTGACCACTCGCGAAGAGATCGACCCGCTCCCTCATTTGAAAAAGACTCTTCGCGAACATTATGAACGCAAGCGAAGACATTATGGAATTGAACGACAGTTGCAGTACGATCCGGACTTGAAACGGTTGTTTTCCAGTCTTCCGAGCCATGCGTGCAAGCAGAGCGCAGCAACCTTTCTGAATCGATTTCGTCGAGAAGTGCGACGGAAGGTCGCCGGTTGGACCGGCGAATACCAATACACGATCGATCAAGTGCTGGAGGATATGATTCAGCGGTGCCGTGAATTAGACCTTCGCGTTCCCGTTGCAGAGGAACAAGCCAAACTCGATTTCACCATCCTTCTCACCGTCCATACCATGAATTTCTTGCGGAGTGGTCGGCATCGGGTGGCTCTATGAAGCGGCTGCGGGTGCTTGTCCTCTTGCATGAGGATCTTGTACCTCCTGAGGAGGTGACCGGCTATGACCTGAAAACCGTGGAGTGGCGGACGGAATACGACGTCGTCTCAACACTGAAGAAACTGGGTCATGAAGTGTACCCGCTGGGGGTCAAGAGCGATCTAGATGCAATCCATTCAGCAATCGAGAATTGGAAGCCGGACATCGCCTTTAATCTCTTGGAAGAATTCGACGGCGTGGCCGTCTATGATCAGCATGTGGTGTCGTACCTCGAACTCTTGCACCTACCCTACACTGGCTGTAATCCGCGCGGACTGATGTTGGCGCGCGATAAAGCGTTGACGAAAAAGGTCCTATCCTTTCATCGCATCCCCTATCCTGAATTCTGCGAGATCCCCCAGGGGCGCACGGCAAAACGGCCAAAATGGCTCTCGTTTCCGTTGATCGTTAAATCGATCAACGAAGAGGCCTCCTTGGGCATCTCCCAAGCTTCGATCGTCGAGGACGACGATAAACTGAGCGAGCGGGTCGCATTTATCCACAATAGCGTGGGTAGCGGGGCACTCATAGAACGATATGTCGAGGGTCGCGAGTTCTATGTAGGGATCATCGGCAACGGACAGCTGCAAGCATTGCCTGTGTGGGAACTCATCTTGAACAAGCTGCCGGAGGACACCAAACGCATCGCAACCGAGCGGG
>NZ_JBLYIG010000472.1:0-7786 GCF_049222245.1 Nitrospira sp. BLG_2
GTGATGGAACTCGACGTTGCCGATCCCACGCTGCTGCGCCTCTCGGCGGCCCATGTCGAGCTGGCCGTCCTCAATATCAATCCCCACGACTCGTCCCTGCGGGACCAGCGCCGCAAGAGTGACCGTGATTCCGCCCGGCCCACATCCACAATCCAGTACGTGCATGTTTGGTTTGAGATGCGGAACGAAAAATGCAGCATCACGAGCCGCATTCCGGCTCGCCAAACCTTGCAACACCAGCGGATCGTAGCCCGCGGAATAGGCTTCGTGTCTCTCAAGGGACTTTTTGCCGGTAGAAGCGGCGCCCCGTGGGGTCAATGTGTCTAAATAGGATGCGAACTGATGATCCTCCAGCGCCGCGCCCAACCGTTCGCAGGCCTGCTTGACCAAGTCCGCCCCGCGTTCACTGGAGAAGTCCAGCATGCCACTGGCGATGACCCACATGGTCAGTGGAGACCCCAGGCCGACGTCGACATCCGATCGAAGGTCTTCGGCGGAATACCCTCCGACGCCATGGGCCACCAAGGTCTCGTAATACACCTTCAGGAGCGAGGCTTCCGTCGCGCGGCGCTGCTCGACCGCCAATGAGAGGGATAGAAAATAGGCCATATCGCGCGGGCCGGGCGCACGCCGCGCAACCTGCCAATCAAAGACGGTCACACGTCGTTCCCCGCGTGTGGTTGCAAAGGCGAAATTGTCGGCCCGGAAATCGCCATGGGTGAGCGTCTGCGGCCGGTCCACCATCCGTTCAATATAGGTGGGCAGGAGCAGCGCAAACCGTCTCGCGATCTCCAACAAATGTGACGACACGAAGGTGCTGCACCGTTGCTCGAACTTGGGTAACATTGCTCGATAGAGGGCAATTCTGACCTCGGCTTCGTCGGTGAGGGAACGTAACCACGGCCACTGCTTGAGCTTGGGCGCGCCCCAAAAGTGGGCGTGCAAGCGTCCGAGTTGCCGGACCACGACCATGGCATCCGTCGAAGAGCAGCCGGTGAGGTTGTCCCCGAACTCCGCCTGACCAAGATCTTCCAGCAGCAGGAGACATTCACCCGTTTGTTCGTGATAGAGACTGAGGTAGGGACGAGGGACTGGCATCGGGAAGGCTGGCAGCGGTGCCACCTCGCGGTAAAATCCTGCCTCGGTCTCATAGAGTCCCACCTTCCGGAGTTGTTGTCTTACGGCAGGATTGGCGGAGGACAGCTTGGCAAAGAGCGAGGCGGGAGCGCTTGCTTCCCGCTCATCGTATTCAATGATGAGACGAGCGGTTTGCCCCACGAAGCCGCTGCCGGCCGCGACCGGCTGGACATCAATGGCCACGACCGTGGCGCGCTTGAGGATTCCGGCCCGACGTAACACCCGCGTGAGCCAGTCCGCGGTGATGGCAGTTGGTGTTGCAGGAATGAATTCTGAGTCATCAGGTTCCTGGGTCACCATGACAGCGGAAGGTATCACACTCTCTCCTAAATAGGTATGTGAGAGAAGACGCGACCACTCACGATGGCCTGCATCAACGCGCGTGTGTGCAGGTTCGAAATCCGACTCAACCCGAGTCCATTCCTAGACCAATGTGTGAGGGCCCCGTGTCCACCGAGGATGGCTCGAAGTCGACCCTATCCGGCTAATGCTTGAATCATCCTCTCCGTCGATCTCTTGATCTGGGGTTAGTCCGCGTGAGCAGCGGAGACCGCCGGTGTGATCCGTGGCTGACGCGCCATGCGCAGGCCACCTTTGGGCCGCAAGGTCACCATGAACTGAAGCTCGACACGGTCTTGGGCCAGCTGCAGATCGTAGCGCCGACCGACGAGCGCCAAGAGCAGCAGCCCTTCGACCGACGCGAAATGGAGCCCCACGCAGGCTCGCGGCCCGGCGCCAAAAGGCAGATACGCATAGCGGGCACATGGTCGGTCACTGCCCAGCCACCGTTCCGGCAAAAACTGGTCGGGGTGTGGCCAAAAGTCTGGATGGCGGTGCAGATTGTAGAGACTGATCAACACACGCGCGCCTTGTGGTAGGGACACGCCGTGGACGGTAGTGGGTGTCATCACTTTACGCGGGATAAGCGGGATCGTCGGGTAGAGACGGAGCGATTCCTCGAAGATGGCGCGTGTATATGGAAGATGCTCAAGGTCTTCGGCACTCGGCGTCCGTCCTTGAAGCACCCGATCCACTTCCTCATGAAACCGTGCCTTCGCGTCGGGGTGCGTCGCGAGGAGATACCAGGTCCAGGAGAGGGCATTGGCGGTGGTGGAGTGGCCAGCGGCAAAGATGGTCAATATTTCGTCCCGCAGCTCCTGATCGGTCAGTCCCTCACCGGTCTCGTCATCCCGTGCGTGGAGAAGCACATCAAGGAGGTCGCCATGCAGCTCGCCGCTCTGCCGCCTTCTGGCCAGCAACCCATAGATCAACTCGTCCATGGAGCGCATCGCGGAACGAAATGCACGGCTGCGCGAGGTGGGCATCCACAACGGAAGGAGCAGAGGATTACTGTCAGACTCGATGGCGTACTGGCTGCTCACTTGTAACGCATGGATGATCCGGTCGATGTGTTGAGCCATGCTGGTACTGAACATTGTGTGGGAGATGACCTCGAGGGTTAGTTGCCGCATTTCGGCCGCGATGTCGACTGGCGGTTCTTCCTTGGTTGCCCACCCGGCCATTCGTTGTTCGCCCACCTGGGCCATCCGATCGACCATGGTCGCGATGCGAACGCGGTGGAAAATCGGCTGGATGATCCGACGATGCCGCTTCCACACGTCGCCCGACGCGGTGACCAACCCAGTGCCCAAGACCAACGCCAGGCCGGACGGTCGTCTCGGATCGTACACTTTCGCAAATCGGTCGGTATGCTTGACGAGCACGGCTTCGGCGAGATCGGGATGGCTAAACAGATAGCGCGTCGTCAGCCCGAGCCGAAAGCGCAGCGCATCGCCGTGCTGGCGCCACCAGGTCCAGAGCTGGTCGAGAGGACGCGTCTTGTACGCATGGAGGTGACCCAGGAGAGGCGCCGCCCCAGGAACATCGACCAGCGTGAAGGATGGCGTCGGATCCGGCATGAGGGACAATAGCATACTAGAGCCGGCGCAGAGAACCGGCTCACCTCCTCGCCAGACCATCCGGCACAACAGCGCCCTTCATAGTCGGTAACATGCGGGCACAATGAGTTTACTAAAGGGGGCCCGTTCCACGTGCAGGCCAAGATCTGCGATCTTTCAGCGAGTACTGTGATAAAAAAGGCCATGGAAAGACCACCCTACTCTCTTTTCCAGGCCATGCTGGTTGCCTTGCTATTATCTGGCTGCGGGGCTGCGCAGCTTGGGACGTGCGCGCCGCATACAAAAGAAGAAGGCACGCCGACACGGAATTGGGTCGAGTGTTTCGACCGACCCTTCTCGCACCAAGGCATGACACACTCGGTGTTCTGCCTGAATGACGGCACCGACAAGCCTCCGATGCTTCTGCTCCATGAGTTGACCGGGCTGTCTCCAGGGACACTTGCCTATGCGGAGGAGCTTTCGAACGATTTCACTGTCTACGTGCCGCTGCTGTTCGGCGAGAAAGGCAAGTTTTCCCTTACGAAAGGATTGGCGGCCTATTGGTTCCAGGGATCAATGGAGTTTTTCCCCGGCGGCGAATGGGGTCTTCCCGCTGAGGGAAGCGCGCCTATTGTGGATTGGTTGCGGGATGTGGTGCGGAAGGTTGGAGAACGGCATACTCAACAGCGCATCGGCATCATCGGAAACTGTTTAACCGGCCCATTGCCCCTCGCGCTGCTGAATCATCCTCGCGTCAATGCCGCGGTAGTGGCCCAGCCGTCGCTACCTCTCCCTTTCTGGTGGCACACGGATGCCGCCCGCCAATCTCTCGGTCTGTCGGCCGACGATCTGCAGTACGCGAGGAAAAGTGCTGCCAAAATCTACGGGGTGAGGTTTGAAACAGATTGCATGTCGGCGCCTGCTAAACAAAAAACGCTGCGCGACGAATTCGGCGATCGCTATATCAATGGCGAGATTCCCGCTAACGCATACCGTACACTCGAAGGAAAGCCGGCCAAGGCGCACAGCACGCTGATCGGTTCGTGGAGAGCGCAGGGCGAGGCGGGACGGCCTTCGCGAGACGCGCGCGAAAAGGTCCGAGATTTTCTCCTAAAAGAACTCAACGGGATTCATCCAGCGGGATAAAGAAATGATTTCTCCCCCTTGGTCCCACTCGACGTCGCGTTCGGGTGGGCTTGATGGGCAATTAGTGGGAAATGCAATAAGTGCCTCAACTCACGATACGGTACTCACTTTGGACCATGCCGCCCGGATAGGTACGCGTCGCGATATGATTGAGGCGGATGTCCAGCTGGAGAGAACCGAAGAGCGGAATTCCGTTGCCAATAAGCACCGGGAGACGACTGATGATCAGACGGTGGACGAGTCCGGCTCGCAAAAATTGCTGAATCGTGATCCCGCCGTCCACGTACAGGCGGCCGGCGCCGGAGGCCGCAAGCTTGGACACAATCGCGGCCGGAGACCCGGCCATCACTTCAACCACGCCACCGTGAGTTCGAGAGAGGGACAAGTCGAGAGGATGGTTGCTGAGGACGACCACTCTCTTGTTGCCATAATACCACTTGCTGAACGTCACCACTTTCTCAAATGTGTTCCGGCCCATGACGATCGCATCGATGTCGGCGATGAATTCGTTGTAGCCGTACTCCGCGCTGTCGCCGCCACCCTCCCCCATCAGCCAGTCAAGATCGCCGTTCGACCGCGCAATAAACCCGTCAAGGCTGACACCCACAAATACGGCGCATTCCGTCACAACATGGTTTTCTTTCATGCATCTCCCTAAGGCTCTTCAGTCGACCCTCTGGATACCAATTTGGGATCTCCGCTTCGAGAAAGAGCGGTGATTCTTGGCTGCTGAGAGAACAGGCTGCGGCAAGAGTACCGTCGGGCACACCTTCTTGCCGTCGCGACGAAAATGGCGAATCAGTATGCGCTTCGCTGTTCCCAGAAACAAGCGATGTATTTGCCGAACGCTGGATCAGGCAGTCGGCTGCGAATTCGATCAACCGTTCGATCCTTGGTCGTGGTAGGATGGTATGGGACATGACCGGCACAGCCCGTCAGCGAGCCTGCGATGGTTACGCTCAAGGGCATCGGTGAGTTCAGTGCGCCACGCGCTCGGACAAACCTCTCGAGTAGTCGCAGACCTCTTTCTAACGTTCAGGTGACGTAACCGAGGGGTGACCACTCCCGTACAATGAGGCTCTTCCTATGAAAGCGATACGGTTACATCACGTGGGCGGCTCCGAGTCGCTTCTTTATGACGATGCACCGAATCCGATTCCAAAAGACAACGAGGTGCTCGTTCAGGTCTATGCCACAGCCATCACGCCCACGGAGTTCGACTGGTATCCCACATTCCATACTCCTGAAGGCACAATGAGACCCTTTCCGATTATTCCGGGTCACGAGTTTTCAGGTGTCGTTGACGCGATCGGGTCGGATTGCAAAGATATGCAGGTAGGAGCTTCCATCTATGGATTGAGCAATTGGTTCATAGACGGTGCGCAGGCGGAATATTGCGTGACCGTTCCTGCCAACATTGCCCCGAAGCCTGTCACACTTGAACACACTCAGGCCGCAGCGGTGCCAATTTCAGCCTTGACCGCCTGGCAGGCGCTTATCGACCGCGCCCACCTCTCGGCAGGACAACAGGTGCTGATCCATGGTGCAGCCGGTGGTGTCTGCAGCTTTGCCGTGCAGGTGGCCCGACATCAGAGCGCCCACGTAATCACCACGGCTTCAGCGGCAAACAGTGCCTTCGTCAAGGCGCTCGGCGCCGATGAAGTCATCGATTACCGGATCACGCCGTTTGAAACGGTCGTCCGAGAAGTCGATGTGGTGCTCGATACAGTCGGAGGAGACACGAGAGATCGCTCATGGGCAGTTCTCAGAAAGGGTGGTCGGCTGGTGACCGTTGCGGCGGATGCGGAGGGGTCGAAGGAACAGCGGGTGCGCGATGCTTTCTTCATCGTCGAACCAAGCCGAAATCAGTTGGCGAATATCGCGCATCTCATCGATACCGGGGCTCTTCGACCTGTCGTGGGTACCGTCTTCTCGATGGAGAATTTTCGACAGGCCTATGAACAGAAACCCGTGCGCGGGAAAAATGTCCTCCGCATCGCGCAGAAGGGAGCACGCCAATGATGACCTTTGCATCTATCCGCGCTGTCACGAGACAGACACTACAGTGGACGGCACTGGCAGGAGCGACTCTGTTGCTGGGACAGACCGCCCTGGCAGAGGATGCCGCGTCGGTCCTGTTGAAGGAACGGTTGGCCGACATGGCCGGCAAAGAAGGCCCCATGATCACCGTGGAGTATGCGCCCGGCGCCGCATCCGACCAGCACTTCCATCCGGGTTCGGTGTTCGCCTATGTCTTGGAAGGGGCCGTGGTCTCTCAATTAGCGGGAGGGCACCCCGTGACCTATACGAAAGGTCAGAGCTGGGAGGAGTCTCCCAAGATACCGCATGTCGTCTCCAAGAATGCGAGTAAGACCAAAGCGGCTAAGCTCCTGGTGTTTCTGCTGTCACAGGAGGGCGAGTCGCTCGTCGTGCCGATGACATCACCCGGCAACGGGAAGTGATCCTCTCGGAAGCGATTCGTGTGGAGGCGAATGCGGTTTCAGTGAAAAGCGACCGCAAGGTCGAACAGTCGTCATCATCGACGGCGAACTATGGAGAGCTTACCGTGCCTCATCCAGCCGCTCAATGGAGGATCTACGATGCAGCATGAAGACCATTCCAACACAGCGGATCGGGCGAAGGACGATTCGTCTTCAGTGGAGCCTTTGAAATGGGATGATGTGCTCCGCTTGGCTCGTCACGGCAATCCTCCTCCGCCGCGACGAGTAGAGAAGACAGATACTCAGTGGCGCGCGCTTCTCACCGACGAACAATTCCGTATTACACGTCTGAAGGGAACTGAGCAGGCACACAGCTCGGACATGTGCCGGCTGTTCAGTCCGGGACAGTATCAGTGCGTTTGCTGTAATACAATACTGTTCGATGCGGCAGGCAAGTATCAAAGCCATTCCGGCTGGCCCAGTTTTGTCCAACCCGTGGCGCCTGGCATCATCGCCTATCACCAGGACGACAGTTATGACATGCGTCGGATCGAGACAATGTGTAATGTATGCGATGCTCATCTCGGCCATGTGTTTCCGGATGGGCCTGAACCGACCGGGTTACGGTTCTGTATCAATGCTCTTTCGTTGCGGAAGGCTGAGGGGTGATCTGCCGAGATAGAAGACTTCCGACGACAAGCGTACGACTAAAGGGGGATGTCCGTGACTCGAACTGAAACAGCAATATTGGCGGGAGGTTGTTTCTGGGGTATGCAGGATCTCATTCGCAAGCTTCCCGGTGTGCGGTCTACACGCGTTGGCTATAGCGGTGGCGACGTACCGAATGCCACCTATCGTAACCATGGGACGCATGCGGAAGCCCTCGAGGTCGTGTTCGACCCGGACACTCTGTCGTTCCGTAGCTTACTGGAGATGTTTTTTCAAATTCACGATCCTACGACAGTAGACCGCCAGGGTAACGACCGAGGGACATCATACCGCTCGGGGATCTACTACACCTCGGAGGCCCAACGCATGGTGGCAGAAGAGACGATCGCCGAAGTGAACGCGTCTGGGCTATGGCCGGGCAAAGTAGTCACAGAAATCCGGCCGGCCGGTCCATTCTGGCAGGCGGAACCGGAGCATCAAGATTATCTTGAACGA
>NZ_JBLYIG010000473.1:0-3879 GCF_049222245.1 Nitrospira sp. BLG_2
GAAAATGACTTACGGTTCCGATATGTTAAATACACCAATTGTTACATCGATGTTGTAAAATTAGCGCTTGCCGAAACAGAAACTGACTTATCAAATGTTTCAATTCCTTCCTTGCCACTTTACCTCGAACTTGGCGCCTCGTCCGAGACGATGATTTCACTTCTTGGCATGGGCATTTCTCGCGCCAGTGCCAGTGTAATTTCTTCACACGCACCAAGGCAAAATATGAATAGGCCTGATACTCTTCGTTGGATCAAAAACACTAACTGGACTGGCCGAAATATATCCCGTCTCACAATTCAAGAGATCAAAGACATCGTGAACCCACGGATAACAGCGTAGTGAATAGCGTAGGGGAATTGTAGGGGAATCTGGGGGTATTCCGGGGAAGTACGGGAAAGACTCAACGACGGCGATTCGTCAGTCTAAGAGCGGAGATTGTCGACTTTTCAGTGGGTTTGGAGGCCCGCGATCCGAAGGTTTCGTAAACCGCAGGTCGCCTGTTCAATCCAGGTCGCCGGCTCCATTCTTTCCAACAGGTTAATAGGTTGAACCAGGGCAAAGGGAAGCAGCTCAACGATATCATTTGCTGTGTGAAGGACGCTTCCAAGGGAGATTCCTTCAAAGCAGTATGAACCGATCGCTGCATGGAATAAGTTGTTTCGTCTGCCAGTGAACATTCATGAGCGATTTTACAGGTAGTTTATTGACAAAGGACACAAGACACTGCTTCAGCAGGTTCGCGAGGCCTCCCGACTTTCTCTTGGTGGTCCGCGATCTATCGCACATGGTCATGCGATCGGCCGGAGCGGCCATCAGTAACTCTCCTGAACGCTCACACCAATAGTCTACTTGACCTTCATTCAAGCCGTTGCCGTCCTCACTGATAAACCATCCAATACGAACGCACCCCGTCGCGCTCCGCCAGCATCCGGCATTGCCCCTCGGTCTGGCAGGGACGCTCGCGTGAACCTTGGGCTGTCGCATCGTTACCGCGGCTATAATCCACAACGTATTCCTTCCGTGACGTGGAACAGCCAACAAGCGACAGAAACAGCCATAGCATAGCGCCGAATGCAAAAGCATTTTTGTGACATGCGTGAAACACATGACCATCTTGGGGTTGCATGAACATGAACATCGTCGCCTCCTTACAGTGCGAGTGAATAAGAACGGAGTGTCGACCAATGAACCGGTGCGCCAAACTCCATCCTGCCCTAATCTTCACGAGTTCCAATCCCCGCATTTGTAGGGACTTCGTCCCCTTCCGGTGAATCATGTGAGTCCTCACCCTGCCTACGATACTTCAAAATGCATGGCCCTTTGACAACTGCTGAGCCACCTCCAGCGAGTGCCTTGTGCAGTGAGCGTTCTTTTGGCGTGAATGGGTTTTGATAAAGCTTCAGGTGTCATTCTGGGAAGGAGCGCAGGATGTAATGGCCATGCGCTAGAGGACTCCAAAGGCTAACTCCATGTTGCCTAAAGGCCTGAGGGGCCTTCTGCCAGCCAGTAATGTAACCGAAAGTATCACCATTGCCCCCAACCATTCAGCCCAGCGCAATGGGGTGCGAGTACGGGTTATGTCGCTGATTGGTCAGTCGAATGGGGATTCTGTGACGGGCATCCAATTGGAGCGGATCTTCGGAAGATGTCTTCGTAAACCGCAGATCGCCCGTTCCATCCGAGTCGCCGGCTCCATACCACGCGTGGTGTGACCCGCGGACTTCATCCTTGATGTCCGTTAATAGACACCTTCAGTGTTTGATCTTTGAAGCTCAAATAAACTTGCTCCGACCACGGGCTATTCGTAATCAAAGCGAGCGGATAAATATCTCAAGTGATTTGAGTTCAGTTCTTCAGCCAAGGATATGGACCGATGACTTGATGTGTGATGCTGGTCGATAAATAGGTTGTGATATGAATCCTAAAAAAGGAAGGTGAACAGGAGGTTATTTGTCTTTCAGGTATACGGCCACACCGGCAATCCGAGAGCCACTATCACGAATGCGAACGTGAGGTTGTTGATGTCCGTGGCACGTCCTTTCTTGCGAACTGATGAGTTCTTGACGTGTTGTGCATGGCGGTCCGTCAATAAAGCGGAGGTTGCGGCCCCCAATGCAGGCCTGCGAGATCAGGATCCCCCTCTTCTTGTGCCGGCCGGTTTAACTTAGCGGTCTTCCGTTGTGCACGACGCTCTTCTTTATCGCGTTGTTTCTGCTGACGCGCTTTTTCGCGATCCCGCTTAGCAGCAGTGGTTTTTCCTGTTCCTCCGATGATGCCCTCCTTTCTGATGCGACGTGCCTCTAAAACACCTATTGGGAAGCAGCCTTACGCTTGCGGGTAGACACCGACGCGTTGGATCCAGGTTTGGGGCGTCCTTCCTTCTGGCGAGAGCGAGAGAGCGTGTCGGGACTCAATCCCTGACTTGCTGCCGAAGTGATCTGGCGACGAATGTCCTCGATCGATAATGCCGATGTCGCCTGCGCCGGATCTTGGAGTCCCAGCACATCCCAACGGAACTTGGTTTGCCGAGTCACTCGCTTTCGTCGTTGCGAGGTCCTGGTTCCCCATGATGTATTCATTACTCCTCCACTTTCAAAAGGTTCGATCTCAAGACAAGCTCAGAGGTTCGCTTTCAACACCCTCTACTCGCTAGACGACGTTGAACTTTTGCTGCCAATCGTCACGAACCGATCTTCCGCAAATACCGCCCGCAGCCGATCAGTGACATTACGACGATACAGTTCGGATTCACGAGCGAGCAAAACCAAATTTTGGTTATCGATCAGAATATTGAGGTGATCTTCCGAGACGAGCAATCGCGTACTGTCCCCGACGTTCACACGGTATTGTGTTTTCCCATCAGGGTTGCGCTCCGAGCCGGACACGATTTCGGTCAACCCGTCAATGACCCCTTCATAGGCTTCAGATCGATGACGCACTTTCGTCCCGTCTGGGATACGGACCCAACGGATCGGGGATGTCGGCCGGTTTATTTTGGCGGTACTCATGGACATGTACTCTGAGCGTGAGCGGTCATCTGTTTGTTCTCCTTGACTCGGGGGCTTCTAGATGCTGGACATGCGCATCCTGCATCCAGCTTCCATTGCCTGAAGTAGCAAATTGAGTGACACGGCGGCGTCGATCTCTGGGTCTCCGCCAGCTACGCTGATAGCGGAGACACAAAGGCTGATGTCCGACAAACTTGCCGCAGACTGATCATGCAATCGCGCAGGAACGAAACGGGGAAGGAAAGCGCGAGGATCAGAATTTGTGGGGTAAGTGTACCATATGGTCGTATGGATTGCGAACGTGGAAGCTGTTTTACGGTGAGCTAGTATTCATGAATAGACATAAGCTACCGGGACCGTTTGAGACGGTTCCGGTAGCTTCGTCGCGGTGCAAATCCCTTGCAGTCCAACTACAACAATCCGCTATAAACCACTCATCCCATGAAACCGCCGGACAGGAGTGCAAAGGCAACGATCCCGATAAAAATCGCGGCATACAAATACACCCACGCTGGCTCATGTGTTAAGTCGTCCTTTAAGTGTACATCATGCATAACCAGTCACCTCCTTGTTTGAAACGTGATGTTTTCCGTATCGTCTAAGGTGTCTGGACCGTCCTCTCTGTATTTCAACAAAATACTAAGGGACGAGCCGTTTATTTCGCCATCGCCTGGAAGATTGAATTACGGCCTACACCGATTGGGTGAGAGCGCACATATGAGAAGGGCAGATCACTGAGCACGCAAGTAGGTCAGAACGGCCTCGATGCGGCCGTCGACGGAAAACTTCTGATAGATATGATGCAGGTGCGTTTTTACGGTATCGACCGAGACGCATAACTGGTCGGAGATTTCCTTGTTGCTTCGAC
>NZ_JBLYIG010000474.1:0-3297 GCF_049222245.1 Nitrospira sp. BLG_2
TGTCGATTTCCCGACGGCGCCGACGGACCAAACGCTTCTGCTCCAGCGTTCGGATGACTTCGGAAGCAGTGGGCAGCTTCACGGAGAGTTCCCGGGCAATCGTCGAAACGGTAGCCGATTGATTCGGTCGAGACCGGAGAAACGTCAGCACTTGAATTTGCAAAGGACCGATACCCTGCCGTCCCTTCCGCCTCCATGCGCGGCTCTTCATCGCCAAACCGATTTTTGAAAGTCCCGTCACTAAACGATCAGGAAGCGAATCTTGATCGATCTTCATTAATGCTGTCATAAAGCCTCTCCCTTAATGTATCCGAGAGGGCGTCAGTCTATTGCGCTTTCCTCCTTGCCGTCAAGCCTGTTCCGCTCGCAATAAGCCATCCCCTACTTTAGATGATCAGCGGACCACGAGCACTCCACAGTGGGCATGTTGAACTACACGGGTGGAGACGCTGCCGAGCAGTACACGGCGAATCGCGCCCATCCCCTTCGCTCCGGTTACGATCAGGTCGGCCTTATCTTGTTTGGCGACCGTTAGAATCTCATCAGCCGGCTTGCCTAGTCTCAAGGCTTCACGTACCTGAAAGCCTGATTTCGCGAGCTTAGCGCCATAGCGTTGGACCAGCATTTTCCCGGCCTCTTTGACCTCCGGATACTTAAAATAGGGCACCGCATGCGTCACCGTCACCATGACCGGTTCGCGATCCGGACCGTCAGGGGTCGGATCGACATAGCGCATCAGAAACTTGACCGCTTTATCCGACGCCGCAGACCCGTCGATCCCTAACACCACATGTCTCACGGGCCGAGGGCTCTCTTTCACGACCAGTACGGAACATGGGGCATGGTGAATGGCGTGGTTCGAGATGCTGCCCAGCATGAATCGATCCAAGGCATCCAAGCCTCGGGACCCGATCGACAGGAGTTCAATACCACGCCGCGCATGCTTCATGATCGTGGCCGCCACACCGCCCTTGTCGATCGTCACGGTTCCGCTCAAGCCGAGCGTCGATAACAAACGCTCGGATTCTTTTTTTGTGGACTTCGCCGCGGCTTCCATCCGCCTCACTTCGGACTGAACGTACCGTTCGGTTCCGACGACCACCGGTTGGATCATAAACGGCGCCCGAACACTCGCCACATCGACGACATGGAGGACACGGACGACCCGCTGCGCGGCGAGCGGCAGCTCCGCCAACCATTCGATCGCCCACTTGCCATGTTTCGACCCATCAGTTGCCGCAAGAATCTTCATGTCGAATATCCTTTGTTCGACCGGATGCATCGATGTTGCTCACAGGACCGCGCTGAACCGTTCTCGAAACGCCTCTGGAGACAGGCTGGTGAAGGCGGCATAGCGGCCCAGCGCATCCTGATTCTTCAGGTCGTCTTCGGTCAACCGAATCATGTATTGCCGGGCGATTTGGTAAGACTGGGAATCGATATCCACCATCCTCACCTTGGTCCGTCCGGTGGAGGAATCCACCATCTGCTTGAACGGAATCGGGGTGAACCGTCCATCTTGAATAGAGACCATGGCAGAAGTCCCACCATCGAGTAAATGCTGAGCGGCGCAATAACCGAGATCTCGGGTGTATTCGATGTCGTATGGAATCGGATCGGCGCAGCGGAGCTCATACCCCACGTTCTTCGCCACCAGGCTGGCGGAAAGTCCCAACTGGTGAAGCTGCTTCGCCAGTTCGCGCCGCAACACATCGCCGACGTCCACATCACTCATCCGCAAATGGCCGTGTTCGTCTCGCTCGACATGATCCAACCCGCCAAGGTCGCGTGGATCGAGAATTTCGATCAGTCCTTCGGACAGCACCGCAACCCCGTCGGACCGACCATGATCCAATCGTTTGATCATGGCACCGATTAAATGGTCGACCACCCGTTGCAGTTTGACCGGCCGTTCCCGAAACTCTTCCGGAATGATCGTCAGGGTCGCACCGGCCGCCTTTCCGATGCCCAAGGCGAGATGGCCGGCCTTGCGCCCCATGGTCACGACCAAATACCAGTGCGTGGTGGTGCGGGCATCGACCATGAGATTCTTCACGATCTCAGCCCCGACGTGACGAGCCGTTTGAAACCCGAACGTCGGAATACCATACGGAAGGTCGAGATCGTTGTCGATGGTCTTGGGAACGTGGATGACTTGAAGAAGACCGCCGGCTCGTTCCTCCAGCTTCATCGCCGAAAACGCAGTGTCGTCCCCGCCGATCGTGATCAAGCGCGTGACGCCGAGACTCGACAGCGCGAACACCGCGTTGTCGAGAGACTCGGCGCGTCTGGTCGGATTGGCGCGTGACGTGCCCAGGTAAGACCCTCCCCGGAAGTGGATTCGACTCACTTCCTCGATCGAGAGCGGCCGTACTTGTCCCGTGCCTCCATCCATGAGCCATTTGAACCCGTCGATGATCCCCAGCACGTCCGAGCCCCCAAGAATGCTGCGGATCGTGGCCGCGCTGATCACACTATTGATTCCGGGAGCCGGCCCGCCACCGACGAGAATCCCGACTGTCTGACGTTCGGCCGTCATCGGTTTTCTCCCTGAACGATCTCCCATCTGTTCTTCTTCATCATGGTCGGCATGGTTGTATACTCGATTTCGTTAAGAGGCAAGCAGTGAGGCCCGATTACTCCGGTAGTTCTTCCAACCCGACATGGGCGCGAAGGCGATTATAATTGAAAGCCGGCTTCCCAAACCGCCGACGTCCCGGATCATGCCGTTCCATGTCGCCAATCAGATCATCGACCTCGCCCCGCAAGGCTGCCGTCGCCGCCGCATGCCGAGGAGTTCGTCCGCCGAGCGCGAGATGAGGCTGATCAGCCCACTCCAGGTATGCATTCTCCAGGAACCGGTTGAGCAGCATACGGTCTTCTTCCGGTGTCACGATCAACGCCGGAGGCTCATCCGACATGAGTTCGGCCACCGATAGCTGCCGGGACGGGGGCTCTAACGTCTCGCCTCGAAAATGTAGCGAAAATCCCAAGGAGGCCGCAAGCCGATGCTTGATGTGGTCCAGGCGCTGTGGGTTGTCACATTCCACGATGAGTTGGAACGCGGTGAGCGTGAATCGAGCGACCAGCCTACCTTCCTCCTGTTGGGCCCATTGGCGGACCGGCGGCGGCTGATTCCCGGCGGCGCTCCGCGTGTCTTTCGCATCCGTCTGCTCTATATGAAATTCGTTCATCTCGGACAAGACTTGGGTGAAGAGCCGATGTTCGTGGTGATCGTACAGAGCGACCGCATACAGATAGGGCTGCCCGTTGGGAGAGCGATATCTGATACGGATC
>NZ_JBLYIG010000475.1:0-5809 GCF_049222245.1 Nitrospira sp. BLG_2
CACCATGTGTACGTCTCCAATTCTCTGGTCGCGCTGTGCGCCGCGCTGAATCTTTCCGTCGATCCCTTCTCTGATCATTACTATTCGAGCTTCCGCTCAATCCAACACGGCCTTCAAAAATATAGCCAGTTCCTTCAGACGACCCGAGGGCCCTTACGCCTGACGTACTTTCACAATCTTCGATGGGATGGCCACTCGCTCGACGTGATCGAGAAGCCGTGTGGCAACAGGATCTTCGGCACCTTCAAGGAGTACAGAGAGTTTCTGGAAACTTCGCTCAGCGCCATCGGTCGGAACATGATGGACCCGCTGCGCCAGTGGCCGTATCGCCCCCTCGGCACTCTGTCCGCCGGGTATGACTCCCCGACTGTCGCCGTGCTGGCCCGCGAAATGCGCAATACGCAGGTGCTGACGTTCCAACAGGGGCGAGAAGGTCTGAGCGATAGCGGCGAACCCATCGCGACGCGTCTCGGCCTGAGGGCCATCGTACTCGATCGGACAATTTGGCGACAGGAGCCGTTCTCGGAGGTGCCGTTTCTGGCTGCCGACGCCTACGGGGAAGAAATGCACTTCGTGGCGGCCCGATCCTATTTGCAGGAACGAGTCTTACTGACGGGGCATTACGGGGATAAAGTGTGGGACGCCGGTGCTCATGACTTAACGCCGGACATCGTTCGGGGGGGAGTGTCCGGGATTTCTCTGACCGAGTGGCGGTTATGGGTGGGCTTCATCCATTGTCCCGTGCCCTTCTTTGGCGTGAGAAATATCGAACAGATTTATCGCATTTCAACCAGTGCGGAAATGCAACCGTGGAGCGTGGGCGGCGACTATGACCGTCCGATCTGTCGCCGGATCGTCGAGGAGGCCGGCGTGGAGCGGACACTCTTCGGCCAAGAGAAGAACGCAACCGCCGTCGTGCTCTGGAATCCCAATGAGGGATTCCTTCCCGACGAGTCCATGCAAGACTACACGCGATGGTTACGGCACCATGGAGTGCCGGGATGGGCGCGTGGACGAATGTTGCCACTAAGTTGGCGGGCCCCTGCGCACAGCCTGATGTTGCGCGTGCGGGGGAGGCGGAGCTTTCCGCAGTACTTCTTCAACCTCTTCCCCTGGGCACTGGAGCATGCCAAACGGCGGTATCTGGGCATGGGGGCCATCTTTTGACCGGGATAACTACTTATACATACGTGCATTCAGCCTATCAACAATTTTTCGAATAGGTTCTAGATACGAAAGTATCTAACTCACCAGCTCAACCGCCGAGAGGAAAATCCATGGCTACTGCCCACAAGAAAATCCTTCTCATCTTTTCCGTCGTCGTCCTTGGAACGGCACTGCTTTTCGCCGCCGGGCTCGCCTTGCTCTACCATCAAAAAGTGGATCTTCGTGCCCTTGCACATACGCTGCTGCCGCCGGCCGCCAAGGCCGAGCACTTCCCGGACTGGCAACAAACCCCAATACTGACCAGGATCCGCTTCGCTGTGAATTATGAAATCTCGCATAAGGGCGAGTCGATCTACGCCCGATACCTCGGCTCTGTGACGCCGGCCGCCATGCTGGATTTTGTGGAGCTACGCCATCCTTTCTGCCATAGCGAAGCCCACGACCTTGGCGTGGCCATCATGGCCCAGACGCAAGATGTCGTGAAAGCGATGGACACTTGCGACACACGCTGCACCAACGGCTGCATGCACGGCGTGCTTGGCCAGGTCTTTGCCCAAGCGCCCAATGCTGAGGGCTCTTCCGATGGGACCGATCCGGCGCTGTCTCCCGATTCTCTTTGCACGAAAGTGATGGTGACCCAGCGCCATAAGCCGGGAAACTGCGCCCATGCCATCGGCCATGCGCTGATGAAGCTGCATGCAACCAAGCCCGAGCGCGCCTTGACCGACTGCGCAAAGTTTACGGACCGAAGCATGGAGTACTACTGCGCCACGGGCGTCTATATGGGCTATGAGGAGCAATGGGATAGCAGAGCAGCGCACCACACAGCGGCGCCGTTTCCTTGCACGGCAGACACCAAGTTTCCTGCCGCCTGCTACCGTTACTTCCTTCGTCATTTTACTGAGGACGACAAGCCGTCAGACGAGCAATTGCTGGCCCATTGTCTCTCGCTCCCCGACCGCCGACAGATGGGCTGCTTTCACGGCCTGGGCCGCTATTTTCAGAGCACCGTGGCGAAGACGCCGAGCGCGCTGCATCGAGTTTGCGAAAAAGGCAGCGATGCCGACCGCGTCCTCTGCATCGAGGGTGCCATCGAAAAGCTGTCGGACTACGATCCGGCATTGGCCGAAAGGGCCTGCCGCTCGATCGGAATGAAGGATCAGGAGATCTGTCTCGCCGCCGCCCATGGCGGCATGTATCGGCTTACCAAATCGACGATGACTTACTATCTTGTAGACCGCTGAAACATGCCTCTACCCTAATTATTATACCTAGGATCCTGTCCGACATTAGCCCCTACGCACTTGTGTACAGCCTCTGACTCGTGAGCGATGTAGCATTGTGATAAGCGAGGAGGCTGCGTGATGACGACGCGGATGTTTCGTCCCTATGATCGCCTTTAGAAATCGTTACCGGAGCAAAGTATTTTTGGAGCGTCGGCAAGGGTTTTTGCCAGTGTCCGGGAGGGATATGGAAACGCACATTTGACTGTCTCTGAGGCCTCCAAGTGGGGCAAGGAGAGGTAATGTGCTTTCGCTGCAGATTTGGCGTGTGGAGTGGAGCCGGGATGCTGCCAGAGCCCCGGGGACACTTCCCATCCTCAGCAACAACCATTGCACAATCCGAAATGTCGTGTTATCGCAGGGTCTGGGTCTATGGGCATTCTGCTTCGATTCACGCACGTCATAGGATGGCCGTCACTGGCCTGGGTGGCACAATGTTCCGACACCGAAGTGGTGCTCGCGCATGGCAGCCGGGTCGAAACCGCGCAAGATTGGTTTGCTGAAGCGGTATGGCCTGGGCCGTTCGGAGAAGGTCACTTCGATCAAACCGACCTGGTGTTCGGGTCCGGCGGGCGACTGTCCAACGGTACCGTCACGTTTGTGTCCTCCGGCTCCACCCTCGACCGCTTGGTGTCTTTCCGAGTTGGGAAACATGTGTACATCTCCAACTCTCTGGTCGCACTGTGTGCCACGCTGAATCTTTCCGTCGATCCCCTTTCGGACAACTACTATTCGAGCTTCTTCTCGATTGTCGGCGGTCTTCAAAAATACAAACACCTCCTTCAGACGACCCGCGGGCCCTTACGCCTGACGTACTTTCATAATCTTCGATGGGACGGCCACTCGCTCGATGTGATCGAGAAGCCATTTGGGAATCGAACGTTCGACACCTTTGAGGAATACAGAGGCTTTCTGGAAGCTTCCCTCAGCACCATAGGCCGGAACATGAGAGACCCGCAACGTAAGTATCAGTATCTTCCTCTGGGTACCCTTTCCGCCGGGTATGACTCCCCCACTATCGCCGTGCTGGCCCGCGCAATGGGCAATACGGAGGTGCTGACGTTCCCAGATGGAAGAAGAGGCCGCAGCGATAGCGGAGAAACCATCGCGACGCGCCTCGGCCTTCGTGCTATCGTGCTCGATCGAACCGCCTGGCGACAGCAACCTTTTTCGGAAGTTCCGTTTCTTGCCGCCGATGCCTATGGGCAAGAGATGCACTTCGTTGCGGCACGATCCTCTTTGCAAGGTCGAGTCCTGCTGACCGGGCATCACGGGGATACAGCATGGGGTATCGGCGATTATGATCGGACTCCGGACATGGGTCGGAACGGAGGACCGTCCGGACATTCTCTGACCGAGTGGCGTTTATGGGTGGGATTTATCCATTGTCCCGTGTCGTTCTTTGGTCTGAGGAATATTGGCAGATCTATCGAGTTTCAATCGGTAACGAGATGCAACCTTGGAGCGTCGGCGGCGACTATGATCGTCCGATCTGTCGCCGGATCGTTGAGGAGGCCGGTGTTGAGCGGGAACTCTTCGGCCAACAGAAGAATGCGACCACAGTCCACCTCTGGACCCTCGCAGAGGGACTCCTTCCCGACGAGTCCATGCAAGACTGTACGAGGTGGTTCCGACACCATGCGACGGGATGGTTGCGGCGGGGTACGATTCCGCCGAATTGGAGCACCCACGCTGACAGCCTACTGTCTCGCCTCCCAGGTGGGTGGCGTTTTATCAGAAACCCCCGTATTTTTACAACCTTTTCCCCTGGGCCCTGGAGCATGCCAAACGGCGGTACATGAGCATGGGGGCCATCTTTTGACCGAACTCACGTCGGGCGGAGTATATGGAAACATCCGTAGCACGAGGCTGTTGACAGCTGCATTTCTTTGAGCCTTCATGCAGGTATGCGTGAAATGTTTATTTTTTAGTCGCTTACGTGGTAGTCGAGTGTAAGCTGATCGCAAGGAGGCTATTGCCATGAGGCAAGTTTCGAGATTGGATGAACACTCACCGCAAGATTCGAGTGATAATTGTATCAGAATACTATGGACGGGCGGGTGGGACTCGACATTCAGAGTCTTGTACGTCTCATTAGTGGACGGCAAGAGAATCGAGCCGCACTACATCGTCGATACGACTAAGCCATCCAGCCTGCGTGAACTCCAAACCATCTCTGACATACGGTCTTTGCTCAAGACTTCTCATCAGGAAGCGTACGAAAGAATCGCTCCCTTGCAAATAACTTCGGCAACCGAGATCCTCGAAGATCCGGACATCTCGAATGCCTGGAAGCGGCTTAAGCAACGATCGCATTTAGGGTATCAGTATGACTGGTTGGCGCGATATGCAAAATCCAAACAGTTGACTCCCTTGGAACTTAGCGTCCATGTCGATGACAAGCTCTACGATTTCTTAAAAGGCCAGATGGAGCAGACGCAGTCCGGCGGATATCGGTTACAGGACCATATTACTGGCGACGAAAGTATATTCGCACGATTTGAATTCCCCATCCTTGAATTCACATGAGAGACATTGCGAGAAAACAAGGGTTTATTGAGATCTTAGAAAAGTCATGGTTTTGCCATGAACCGAAAAACGGATTCCCCTGCGGCATGTGTAGCCTTTGCATATACACGATCGAAGAAGGCATGCGGTACAGATTTCCGAGAGAAGCATTGTTCCGCTATTACACGCGGCACTACAGAGTAGCCATGAAAGTTCCGTTTGTGTCTGCAAGAAGACTCTTTCAAAAATTAATGTTTTACGACAAGCCTACGACTTTTTGCGCTATGGTTCAAAGAGTTGATGTGTTCAAGCCCAGACGCACTTCTTCCCCAGAATGGATGCTTGATGGAGTACGTGAGTAAGCCTAAACAGTCATCAGGATAACTTTTCGGCTTCTGACGTTGGTCCCGTTCCGAGATAACTCTTAACCAGACAATTATTGCTTCGGCACGCAGGCTGGCCTGGCGCCATAATCAATCACGACATCGTGGCTTCGCCTCAATCGAATCTCTTCACTAAGCTTGTACCGCTCCTGATTTCTTGGACACCGTTGTCGTCATATTCGACCTGACCTGTCGGTCGCTTCGCTCGGCGATCGTCGCTCGCACCTGCAGGGCGGTGGCGATGCCTGCGGAGACAGCGCCGAACTGTTGGCGCACGCCTTGGCGAATCGGCTCCAAGGCCTCGAAGCGGGTGCCCCGCTTCGCCCGCATGGATGCCGATCCCTTCGAGCGTACCATGATCCACGCCGATGAAGACCGTGACGGCCCCGTTCTCCACCGTCACCGTGCTCGTTGCCTCAGTGCCCCCCATCTGATTCGGCCGCTCCGTCGTGATCGTGCCGTCGTGGA
>NZ_JBLYIG010000476.1:0-13336 GCF_049222245.1 Nitrospira sp. BLG_2
AAGATCGAGCGTCGCCTTGCCGACCCTGAGCTGACGAACCGTAAGATCCGGCAGCCACGGTGGAAGCATGGGGTCGAGGTAAAGTGTTCTTTTGGGCGCATCGGCCTCAAGCCCAAGGATTGCCCGGAGAAGGTGAAACACGCTGCCCGCGGCCCAGGCCTGCGGCACATTGGCCCCAAGATACTGCACCGGGAACGTCCCCGGCCCCCGCTCAATGCCGGCATACAGCTCCGGCAGGCGATTGAGCAGGAAATAGCGGCCGGCCTCGCTGATATCGCGGGCGATCAAGGCCGCCTCCTCTGCAAATCCATATCGTTTGAACCCCATGGCGATGATACCGTTGTCGTGGGGCCACACCGACCCATCGTGATAGGAGAACGGATTGTACGCCGGATGCCGCGCGGACAAGGTCCGGATGCCCCATCCGCTCCACATGTCCGGTTCGCGCAATCGCCGCACCACTCGTTCGGCGCGGTCCGGGCGAACGATGCCGCTCCACAGAAGATGGCCGGCGTTGGAAGCGATCGTCTTGACCTGCTTCTTGTCGCCATCCAAGGCGTAGGCGTAGTATCCGAGGTCCTCGCACCAAAACCGCTCTTCGAACCGTTGTTGCAGGGTTCCGGCTTCCCGCCTGAGCTTCGCCGCCAGGTCCGGATCGCCGAAATATTCCGCCCATTCTGCCGCCCGGCGCTTCGCATCGAAGACATACCCCTGCAGTTCGCACAATGCTTTCGGCCCTTTCACCAACGAGCCGTCCGGATAGAGAACGGCGTCGCCAGCATCTTTCCATCCCATGTTTTCATAGCCCTTGTCGGAGCGGGTCTGGTACTCCTGGAATCCGTCCCCATCGCGATCTCCATAGTGATCGATCCACTGCAGGCACCGCTTGATCGTGTCCGCATATTGGGCCATGAGCGCCTCATCGCCCAACCACTTCCAGGCCTCATGCCACGCGATGATATAAAGAATGGTCGCGTCGGCGGTTCCATAATATGGGGTATGGGGAACCCGTTTGAAATGGGCCAGCTCACCGACCCGGAGCTCGTGAGGCATCTTTCCCGGCTCCGCGTCCCTGTAATCGTCCATGTCGTTCGCTTGGAGCTCCGCCAAACGCTTGAGCGTGCCCCTCGCGAAATCCGGATAGACCATCATGTTCTGCAGACTTACGATGAGGCTGTCGCGACCGAAGACACTGACGAACCAGGGGACTCCGGCGGCGGCCATCCACTCGTCCGGACGCTTCTCGTCAGCCGGGAGGCGCAAGGCCGCCATATCTTCCACCGCCTGCCGATACAGGCGGTACCATTCTTCGTTCAAGGTGGTGATCTGGGTGGTCACGCGCATCCACTGCGCCAAGGTCTGACCTGGGCGGGAACTCTCGCAGACGTGCGCGCACTCGCCGGGAGCAGACCGGAGAACGCCGGTTTCCTCGATGTCGTGCTTACAGCAGACATGCCAGGCGGCGCCGGGCGCGAGATCGATCGCGAAGTTGATGCGTCCATTGCCGTACAGCGCGCGCGAGTCGCAGCCCTCGAGGGACAGCATCAGCGCCCTGCGAAAATCACGGTGAACATAGCGGCTGATCAACTGTTGACCGTCGCTCAACCACTCGGTCTCGATATGACCTCTGCGCGTCAACGCGTTGGCTCTCACTTCGAAGATGTCGGCGAAGTCATTCCGGATCAGGAGTTCGAGACTGAAGCGCAGGCGTTGTGAGCCATAGTTGCGGATGTCGATGTCTTCATGAAGCCCCTCTCCGATCGTGCGCCCCAGCACGAGTCCCAGGGTTCCCGATTCGATCGTTCCATGCTCCGTCAATACCCGTGGATTCACGAGATAGGTTCGCGACGCATAATAGGCGATCGAGCCGGAATTGAGGAAGGTCCATGGCTTGCCGTCGATATACAGTTGATAGCGGCTGAGGTACCGGGTGTCCCGCGAATAGAGACCCTGATCGGAGGCATCCGTGATGGAGCCGTCGAACTCGGATACCAAGAAGGTATTCCCATGATTGATGGAAATGACGGGAGGGCCGATCGTCACTTTTACCGACATTGCATCATCTCCGACCATTGCGTGCCGTGCGACAGGTGCCGTGCCCGCGCCCGACGGCCCGATATTCCCGAGCCCCACGCCGCACTATACACGAAGACGAAGCGGGAAAGCGCTGCCTGCTCCCTTCCCTTGCTGTTCGACGCTTCGTAGATTGCAGTGCCACGAAAGAGTGATCAACACAGCGAGGGATCGAAGACATAGGTATCAACAGGCCGTAGTGGTCGGATCCTGGTTACCAACGGTCAGGCTCTAGTAATAAGAACCGACCAGCCTGATTGCCAATTCGACGTTCGCCGGCATCGACGCATCAAACCCGTACATCCGGCCATACTTGGGCCGCATCGCCTCAATCACGCGCTTCGTAATGGCTTCGCGCTGAGCACGGGAGAAGACCGCATGATTGTTTGCCGTCTGGTTCATGTGCCCCGTAAACGGCTCCCGTTACCGGACAACTACCGCTTCGCCGCATCCGGCGTCGCTTTGCGAACAAGGACGAATAGCGTTGTAAGGCGACCTATTAATGCGACCTGCAAATAAGGTGGCGCGATCATCGGAACACGTTGCTTTTGGCGAGTCGATAATCTCGCCGCCCCGCCCGTTGAGCATCGCCTTGATCATGTAGAGACTGAAGCCGATCATCTGGCCCCGCTAAGATCATGGACCCCGCCGTCGTCGGGCGCATGAATCGCAAAGAACTGACCGCTCGACTGCGAGTGGGTCGCCAGATTTTTCGTGGCAATATCGAACGCCCGGCGCGGTAAGGCTTTCTTGATGGAAATATCGATACTGCCGATCCAGTCTCCATCCATCCGCACATGCGCGATTAAATTCCCTCCGGCGTCGGCGACCGCGATGTTCATGGGTTGGCCGAGCTCCATCGCCTTCTTCTCGGCAGCGACGATAATGCCTCTTGCATCATTAAGCGTGATCATGAATCCCCCAATGCTAGCTCATGTCGCGGAGCATCGCCCAAGCGTTATCCTCAGGCCACCTTGCCTCATCAGTTTCCTTGCTTGATCTCCAACACCACCTTGCCGCGTGGATGACCTTTTCGTCAGCTGGAACGCCTCTTGAGCTTTCTCTATGAGGGCAGACCTTGTCTGTCGTCCATAACACCTTCCTTTTCTTCTCTCACTTCTTGATCACTTTTCGATCGTGAAATCGTCGTCTCGCCACCAGCGCCATCCACCGTCCAATTCCATAACGGGATAGCCTTTCTCTGCAAACTCGACAGCCGCCGTCGCAGCGAGATGACAGACCTGTGAATAGCAGTACAGGACGTTCGTCTTGTCCTTTCTCAGCCCCTTGAGGGTCTGCCACTGATTCTTGGGCAAATTGATCGCGCCAGGAATGTGTCCTTCCGCATAGTCTTCAGCGGCCCGGACGTCGACGACATTCACCTCATTGTTTTTCATCATTCGTTCGAGTTCCACGGGTCCGGTGGTAAATGCCATCTTCGCTTCGAAATAGGCCTTCGCTTTCGCCGGGTCGTTGATCGCCACTTGGGTTGTCATGATTCGTCCTCCTTTTGATTGATGACTCAAATCGCCATCGTTCCATTTCTGGCCGATTCGTGATCACTGGATGGTTAATATCCAACGGTAAACCGCTGTCGGACGTGCGCCGGCCGTTCCACTTCATCCAGCATCGCCACGGCATAATCTTGCGTCGAAATCCTGCTCTGCCCATTCGCATCTTTTAGTAACTGATCTTTTCCGAGCCGAAACTTGCCTGTCCGTTGACCTGGAGACAAATCGGCGGACGGCGAAAGAAAGGACCAATCCAATTCCGGTTCTTGGCGCAGCAGATTCAACGCCTCGCGTGTCGCCAGCGCGCCCTGTTTCCACTCCTTTGGAAATTCAGGTAAATCGACGGACTGAACGCCCGGCTTCACCTCCAAGCTGCCGGCGCCGCCCACCAACAGAAGCCGCTTGATCCCGGCCTTCTTCACACCGGCGATGATGGTTTTGGTCCCCTTGACCTGAAGGTCGTAAATGTCCGGGTTCGTCCATCCGGGATTGAACGCGCTGATCACGGCATCATGACCGGCGACGAGCCGAGCCACTTCATCCGCGTTGTAGATATCCCCTTTTTGAGCATGGAGCTTCGGATGTGCCGTCAGTTTCTCCGGATGCCGCGCGATGGCGGTGACCTCATGGCCGCGCTCCAAGGCTTCTTTCAAAATGGCTGATCCGAAAAATCCAGTGGCTCCAATAAGCGCGATTTTCATGTCGTCCTCCTCATCTCCGACCGGCTGAGCTCGCCGGCCAACATCTTGAATGTTTTGCCGTTTCGCTGGCAGTACTGCTCAACTGTCCTCTTTCAAACTCAACATATAGCTGGTCAGGTCATGCAACTCCTTCTCAGCCAGCTGAAATCTGGGCATGGTGGAGCCTGGCACGACCTCTGCCGGATCCTTGAAATGGCGGTAGTGCCATTCGCGATCCGGGCGGGTATCTCCGACGTACGAAAGATCAGGTCCGACCGCGCCGCCTTCGCCGTGGATCACGTGACACCCGGCGCAGCCGTACTGAGCATACACGGCTTTGCCGTGCGCCACCGAGGGATCGATACGGCGTTCGGCGTAGAGGTCGCGCAGGGAGAGCGCCATCAGTCCGAACACGACGATCAGAAATCCTCCGCCTGCCAGCATCGCCACTCGACGCTGGGACGGGTTGCGGGCCGGATTGCGGTCAATAAAAGGCCAGAACAAGACGATCAGGATGAACGCGGCCGGCAGCATCCATGTCACCAGGGGTTCGAACGGCCCGTGGACGTATTTCAGCAGCTGATAGTAGAACAAAAAATACCATTCGGGCACCGGCACAAAAGTCGTGTCGGAAGGATTCGCTTTGTCGGCCAGCGGAAAGTGCACGGTCAGCGCGAGAGTCGCCGCCAGGACGAACAGCGCCAGCATGACCACCGCGTCCATGTAGACCTGGCGAGGCGCGAAGGTCTCGCTGCCCAGTTTGGCGCGGTCATCGCTCCAGGGACCCGCCGGACCCACCCGCCGCAGGACGAAGAGATGGAGCATGATGCCGACGATCAGCAAGGCCGGCAAGAAAAGGATGTGCACCGCGAAAAATCGCGAGAGCGTTAGAGCGCCCAGGCTCTCGCCTCCTCGAAGCACGCGCACGAGAAAATCTCCGACCACCGGCACCCCTCCTACCATATTGATGCCCACTTGCGTCGCCCAGTAAGCATTCTGATCCCAGGGCAGGAGGTAGCCTGTAAAGGCAAAGCCGAGCGTGATGAGCAACAGAACGACACCGATCATCCACATGACTTCGCGTGGCGGTTTGTAGGCTCCGTAGAGGAAGGTCTGGAGCATGTGCAGGCCTATGGCGACCACCATGAGCGATGCGCCCCAATGATGCAGTCCGCGGACGAACGCGCCGAAGGCGATCTCCTGCTCGATGAATTGGATGCTGTCGTAGGCATGATCCGGCGTGGGCGCGTAATAGAGGGCCAAAAACATGCCGGTGATCGCCTGAAGGACAAACAGGAAAAGCGTGGCCGAGCCGAAGACATAAATCCAGCTCGCGCCGCCGGGGATCGGCTCGTCCAATAACGTCTGTTTGATCGGCTGAAGTCGTAACCGACTATCCAGCCACTTGTAGATTTTCGAAGACATACTCTCTCTTCCTCACTAGGCGCGCATCAGATTTCTTGCGCCCGCGACAATCCCGCTTTGTATTCCTTGTAGATCACGAAGAGGCGCCCCTCTTCTACCTTCGCCGGCAAGACATCGAGAGGCCGCGGAGCCGGACCGGCCATGACCTTTCCGTCAACATCGAACACACTTCTATGGCAGGGACATTTGAACGTCCGATCCGACTGCTCCCACCGATAGCCGCAACCCAGATGAGTGCAGATAGGCGAGAACACGGTGATCGATCCGTCGGTCTGCTTGACGGCCCACACGGCTTTCTGGGACTTCGTCTCCATCCAACCGTCCCTGAGTGTCGTCACGTGCTCAAGTTGCTTGGGTTCTCCGACGGGCAGGTCGGCTTCCCGGCCGACGTCGACCCATCGCTGCTCTCTTCGACGGAAAGCCGGCGAGACGACATACCCGACCAGCGGCACCGCCAGCCCCAAGCCGATGAGGCTCGACGCTGCGGCCGTCACCCAGCGAAAGAACGTGCGACGGGAGCCGACTGGTGTATAGAAACCAGGCGAATCATTCTGTTCCATTTCCGGATGCATCACATCCTCCCAAGACCTTGGCCTCGCTCACACCGAGACCGAAACGCTGATCTTCGTCTTCCTCTGTGAAGGTTCAGAAAACACTATCGTACTGTTGACTAGGGCGATCAGTCACTCCACCCCGCCGGTGATCGGTGGAATACGCCTGATGGCTCACTGTTCCGCCAATGGGTGATGATCGAGCTTGCGCTATCCAAGTTCCTTGGCCAGCTGCACGGTCCCATCCAGCTCGTCCATCGCAAAAGGACCATGCCTTCATGTTTCACTATGACTGACATGCGCCTCCGTCATGCTCTTCTCCTCCCCTTGTCCGGCCATCGACAGACCTGGTGTGGATCGCCCCGGCTTCGGCTTCACGCCCGCATTCAGCACGGTCTCGTCAATTTCGTATAAGGCTTCATGGCTATTCGGGTCCAGATATGGTGGCGTGATCGTCAGTCGCATCGGCTTCTCGGTCTTCCCTCTTGCGGTTACTCGATGATGGTCGGGATGATCACACCGTGGGGGCTTTTTCGCCGATCAAGCGCGTCCAGCTCGTCTTCCCGCAGCACCCGCTCACGTGGCAGGCTCAAAATGCGGGCGACCGCATCCAGGCAATGCGCCCAGGTGCAGCGGTTCCGGAACAGCATGCCAGGTGTATCGAGCGTGCCGCCTTCGTTAATGTACCCAAGCCCGCAGACCTTCGATCCCGTGTGGAGCGCGCCGAGCAGGCCGAGGATCGTTTCCGGACGAGTATGGGTCAGAAAGACCCGCGGCTGTATGGACGCCGGGAACAATGTTTCGATCAGAGAGGCAGAGGCGCGATGGATCTCTTCCCGTTCAGACCGCGGCGCACGGAATCGGCCGGGCTCCAGGAGATACACCACCGCATGCGGCAGTTGTCGTTCGGCCAGTCGCTGGGAGGCTTTGATTACTTCCTCGAATTGATACGCGCCTATCGCCGTCAAGATGATTTGCGCCTGATCCATGTTGTACCCGGCCCACTCGACCAGGATTGCACCCTCTTTCATGAGGCGCCGAGCCTCGTCACCCGAGAAGCGATCCGGAATCGTCTCGGCTTTCGCCACGACGAGCGTCCAGAACTGCCCATGCGTCCGGTAGATCTCCTCCATGACGGCCGATGCCGTATTGAAGTCGGCGGGAAACAGCACTCGCGACACGTGTGACGGTTCGCCGAGCAGCGCTTCGGCCATGCTGGGGTCCTGATGCGACTGTTCGTTCTTTCCATTCTCCCAGGTATGCGACGTCAAGATGAGCGGAATCGAAAGCCAGCGTTGAGGGCGCCCCGCCTCGGCACAGTGATTCGAGAAGATAATCTCCTGCCTGATCGCCCCATGCATCTTCGTGCCGAATGCTTCATAGGTATGGATCAGGTTGATGCCTCCTTTATTCGCCAACGCGGCCGAGGCCACCGCTTCTTCATTCAAGGCCGTGATGACGGAGCCATTCACGGCTTCAGGGATCGACGGCTCCGGATCGGTCACGCGGAATTTAAGGACGCCCAGGGTTTCTACAAGCCGGTTCGAGAGCATTTCGTCAGGGTTGCCGACCCGCGGTCGCAAGTGCGGATTGCGCTGCACGACGGAGGTGAACATCCGGTCGACGGCGGTCATCGGCGACGAGGCGCTCAATGGAGTGGACAACGCCCGGTCACGGGCTGCCACCGGTTTGAACGTGGGCGAGGGGACCTCCAGCAGATGCGCATCTCGATGAGCCAAGAGGTGATCCCGCTCTCGCGGGCGGGCGGAGGCCTCATGTCGCTGAAAGAGGTCGACGGCATCATGCAAGACGTCCGGAGGCACGTGCAGTTGCTTGATACCCTGATTGAACAGGCTGGCCGCTCGGGATTCCATCCGCGGGTTCGCCATCAAAGGCAGATTATGCGCGAGATTCGTACCCTCTCCAGGGAAACCGGCACCTTTCGGTGCCACTGCGATTCCATAAGGCAGCGGAATCGGATAGCGCGCGCGTCCCGCCGCAACAGCTTCGCCGGCATGTTCGAGTCGCTGTTCCATCTCGACGATCGCCCAGAGAAAGGCGGCAGGGTCGCGTCCATCGAACACGAACGGATCGAACCCATTCAGGCGGAGGTGATCGCAAAACCAGTCTGCTCCACCCTGTTGAGACAGGGTCGTCCGTTGATCGATGCGGCGACCATTCTTGATCATGATCGGCGTGACCAATCCGCTATCTTCCGCCCGCCACCAGCGCGGGGCCCAGTCGCTCCCGCGTTGTTCTTCGAATGCGCCATCCGATAGAAACACCACCAACCGCTCGCCACGAAGCGGCATATGGACATACTGAAGCTCCGCAAACCCGAGATATCCACCCTCGGCCAGACCGCCCGCCGTGTGGGCATTGACATGGCTGCCGAGCGGCGATTCCTGCCGGCCGTCGGATTCGAGGCGGTACAGATAAAAGTCCCGGACATAGCGGCTCAGCCCTTGATCCGTGACCGCGTAGCGCTTCGCATGCGCCTCCGTCAGATTGCCGACCAGCAAATTCAACGAATCGACGGCTGCGACGCAATGGCCTTGCCCCATGAGCCAACTTCGCGTGTGCCCGCTGAGCACATTGGCGGCAAGGTAACCGGCGTAGGCGGGTACCATGTTCAGCGATCCTCCCGTATGTCCTTCGGGCCGGATCTTGAAATCCTCCGTCTCGAGCGGGCGGCCGTCGAGATACACATGGCGGGCGTATGTCTGGTGCACGACCAGCCAAAGACCGGCGCTCGCGAGGCGATCGAGCGCGCGAAGCAGATCCCAGAACGGCACGGTGTCGCCGGCTTCCGAGGACATCCGGCGGCTCAGCTCGAAGATGCGGATCTGGGTCTCAGCCTGGTGGCGGATGACCCCATACCCGTCGGCCCACGCGCTGAACTCCGGATCATTCTTGCGGTGCTGCGCGGCTTGTTCTTCGAGCGAAACAGTCCTCTCTTCAAGCATGGTGTCCCCCTTAGATCTTCATTAGATTCTTCATTGGCTACCGGTGAACTTGGGCCCTCACCGGCTATAGCATGTATTGCGGTTTCAGGCGGTGTCCCTTGCATGTGATTCAGAGATGCGCTGATGTCTATTCCACCTATCCAACAAATTACGACTCGATTCGGACGATCGGCTCGTGATGCCCTTTCGTTGTTCACCGCATTGATCGATCAGGCATCCCGCCTTGCGCCCGAACCAAGAGGGACGGTCGCGAGCAGAACGTTCAAGCCTTCGGCCATTGTCGGATGCGTAAGGATCGCGTCTCGAAGGATCGTGTAGGGCAGGCCGCCGAGCATCGCGGTCTGGACGACTGCGAGGACCTCGCCCGCGTCGACGCCGAGCATCGTGAAGCCGAGAATACGGTCGCTATTCGCGTCCAAGAGCATCTTCATGAAGCCGCGTGTCTCCCCCAGCGCGCGCGCCCGCAGCACGTGGCTCATCGGCAGCCTGGCGACCCGCACCTCGATCCGTTGCCGCTGCGCCGCGGTTTCGTCGAGTCCGACGCGCGCGAGCTGAGGGTCGATGAAGGCGCAGTACGGAACGAGCCGATCCTGTGTCGACCGCCGCTTTCCCGCGAGGTTGTCACGGACAACACGAAAGTCGTCGAGTGCAACGTGCGTGAATTGCGGACTGCCCGCGCACTCGCCCATTGCCCACACCCCGGGAGCGCTCGTCCGCAGGCGATCGTCCACCTTGATGAAGCCGTGCGCGTCAAGCTCGATCCCTGCCTCCTCCAGGCCGATGCCGCGTGTGTTCGGCGTGCGTCCCGCCGCCACGAGAATGTCCGACCCTTCGATCGTCCGCTCGCCTGCCTCCGTCTTGACGCGGAGACGCACGCGATCACCCGAGCGCCCCTCCGCGAACTGCGTATTCGCGCCGAGCACGACATCGATGCCATCTTCCTCGAAGATCGCGCGGACAGCCTCCGCCACGTCGGGATCCTCCCGGCCCAGAAGCTGCCCCCCGTACTCGAGTACCGTCACCTTGCTGCCGAACCGCCGGAATGCTTGCGCGAACTCCACACCCACATAATAGCCGCCGCCGAGCACGACCAGGTGCGACGGCAGCCTACCGAGTTCGAGAGCGCCGACGTGCGTCAGCGGAGCGGTATCGGCAAGACCCCGGACACTGGGGATCGTCGCATGGGTGCCAAGGTTCAGAAACAGGCGTTCGCCGGCGAAACGTTTGCGGCCGCCATCGGGGAGTCTCGCCTCGACGGTCCGAGGTCCCACGAGGAGGCCATCGCCGAATTGGAAGTCAAGATTCGGCACCGCGAACTTCGCGCGGTGGGTCTCGATCAGGCCGTCGACCATCTCCCGCTTTCGCCGGCGCACTCCCTCCATCTCGACGCTCGCGCTTTCGACCCGTACGCCATACGCCGCTCCACGCCTTGCGAGATCCGCAACTTTCGCGCTGCGGATGATATTTTTGCTCGGCAGACAGGCGACGTTCGGGCACGAGCCTCCGATCAGAGCCTGCTCGATCACGACGACGGGCCGGCCTTGCCGGGCCAACTCCCATGCGATGTACTTGCCCGCCTCACCGCCTCCGAGGACCACGTTCTCGATGTGTAAGGTTTCGTTCATGTCCTTGCCCGCGCCGGCGGAGGCCGGCGCTTCTTCAGGGTTCGAGGTCTCGGTTGGTTTCCCAGATAAGAACTTCAGCGCCTGTGTTCGCGTCCGCCGTCAAAATCCGGCTCCCGGCCGCGGTGAGGCGGACGGCGTCGCCGCTATGGAGCGGACCGGCCCCTTCCAAAATTGCCTCGCCTTTCGCGACAAAGAGATGCACGTACAGAGCGTCCGGCACGTGCGCGGCCTCGCCGGGCCGAAGTCTGCCGCCCCAGAGCACGGCGTCTTTTTGTCTGATCGAGATGGCGGCCTCATGTCCACGGCCCGATGCAATCGGAACTAACCCGCCCCTGTCCAGTTGGCCATTAATATCCAACTGTTCATAGCCGGGCGTAATTCGTTCGGTATCCGGTGGCACCCACATCTGGATAAAGTGGACATCGTTGTCCTTCCGCGGGTTCATCTCCGAGTGCCAAATTCCCGTGCCGGCGCTCATGCGCTGGGCCAGCCCGGGATAAATGATGCCGTGATGACCTTCCGAATCTTTGTGTTCCAGTTCACCGTCGAGCACCCAGGTGATAATTTCCATGTCCTGATGGGGATGGGTGCGGAAACCCGTGTTGGGTTTCACCACGTCATCGTTGCTCACCAGGAGAAGCCCGTGATGAGTATTGCGCGGATCGTAGTGATCTGAAAAGCTGAAGCTATGATGCGAGTCGAGCCAAGGAATCTTGGTGTGAAACCGCTGATGGTTGCGGCGGATGTCCATGCCGTACAGGGATTCGGTCGTCATCTCGGAATTCCTCCGCAGTCTCGTCGCCGAGACATGCTCTCAAAACGGATACTGACGAGGCTGATGTTGCACGCTCACCCAATGGTCGGTCGTGAACTCTTCGATGATCCAGTCGCCGCCGAAGCGGCCGAGGCCGCTGTTCTTCTCGCCACCGAACGGACAGTTCGGCAGATCGTTGACGGGCTGGTCGTTCACATGCGTCATGCCGGCCATTACTTGAAGCCCGACCCGCACGCCCCGCTCGACATTTCTCGTGAAGACCGCGCTCGACAGCCCATACTCCGTATCGTTTGCGACGCGGATGGCCTCCTCCTCGCCGGACACCTTGATGACGGAGACCACGGGACCGAACATTTCCTCCTGGGCAATCCGCATGCGAGGCGTCACGTCGGCGAAGACATGGGGCGGCAACAGGCAGCCTTGAGGATCACCGCCGGCCGTTTGTCGCGCTCCTTCCGAGCGTGCCGTGGCAATGTGCTTGATCAATCCCTGGAGCTGCGACTGATTGATGATCGGCCCGATGGCGGTATCCGCATTGCCGGGGTCTCCGACCTTGAGGCCGCGCACGCGGGATGAGAACCGTTCGACGAACGGATCATAGATTTTGGCATCCACGATCAAGCGGTTCGTGATCATGCAAATCTGTCCCTGGTGAAGAAATTTGCCGAAGACGGCGGCGTTGACGGCGAGGTCGAGATCGGCATCGTCGAGGATGATGAACGGGCTGTTCCCGCCCAATTCCAGCGCGACCCGCTTGATGAGAGGACCCTTGGCGGCGAGTTCCGCGATGTGCCGGCCGACCGGCGTGGAGCCGGTGAACGAAATCACCCGGGGAACCGGATGGAGCACGAACGCATCGCCGATGAGATTCCCCGGCCCGACCACCACGCTGAGGACGCCGGGAGGAAGTCCCGCTTCTTCGAATATCTTGGCCAGCAATAATCCGCCTGTGACGGGTGTGTCCGATGCCGGTTTGATCACCACCGTATTGCCGACGGCCAGCGCGGGCGCCACCGAACGATTACTCAGGTGCATCGGAAAATTCCACGGGCTGATCACCCCGACGACACCGACCGGCCGGCGATACACGCGGTTTTCTTTTCCGGGAATATCCGACGGGAGAATTCGCCCTTGGACTTTATACGGTGCCGAAGCAGCCTCCAGCATGATGGCACGGGCGGAGCCCCATTCCACATTCGCCTTCAGGCGCGTGCTGCCCGATTCCCGTATCAACCAACCGACGATTTCTTCCTTGCGCGCTTCCATGATGTCGGCGGCGCGGCGGAGGATGGCGGCCCGTTCTCCCGGCAACGTCGCCGCCCATTTCGGTTGCGCGTCGGCGGCCGCCTGATAGGCTTCGTTCAAATCCTGTTCATTGGCGAGGGGAATGCTGACCAGAATATCGCCTGTGTAGGGGTCACGGTCCTCCGCAGCCCGACCGATTCTACCCGCCCGCCATGAGTTCCCGATCGGCATGCGGTCGAATGCGACATATGGGCCGGGAGGCGCGGTGGAAACGCCCGATGCGACGGTTTGGGTCACGCTCTCTGTCCTTTCCTGTTCAGCATAGGCATTGTGTACGGAGGGCCGGTATAAATATCAACTGCAATGGATGGGGCCTGTCTCGGTCGCTTTTTACTCCCGGCTCTCGCGTCCATAAGATCGTCTAAATCCGACCGAGGGGCGACCCGGCGCGTTATGCCGAGCCCGACCTCTTGGTCGCCTCTCTA
>NZ_JBLYIG010000477.1:0-1848 GCF_049222245.1 Nitrospira sp. BLG_2
CGGGTCGCCGCGCCGGGCCGCCGCCTCCAGCTGCACCTTGATCTCGTTCGCTTCTGGCGTCAGATGGTTCGACCACGAGACGTAGCGCGGCGGGCGACGCTTCTCGGCACGTGATTTCTGCGGCGGTTCCTGCACGCGCCCCGCATAACCCTCACGCAGATACGCCACGAAGGCAGCTCGCTCCTCTGCACGCGGCGGGCGTGTCAGGATACGCAGGAACAGACGTTCCACCAGCGCTTCCGGTGCCTGATCCTCCAGCGCCAGCTGCGTGATGCCGTGGCCTTCCGCCAGCGTGAGGCAAGCTTGCTGCCTCCGGCTGCGCAGGGCAGTCGATGCCGCGCAACCTAGCGAGCTGTTCTGCAACGACAATGGGGTGATGTATGGCGATGGCGAGATCTGGGCCAATCCGGTCGGGAGCGGCAGTGCGGCGCCATTCCGCATTACCGCCATCAACCTGCCGAAGGGCGCGGCACCGCAGGGGGCTCCTGCAGCGGCGAGGCTTGCCGATGCGACACTCTCCTGCTCCACCAGTATCCATACGGCTGCACTGTGCCTGACGTTCTACCGCTTTCATCGTTGAGGCGATGACTCACCCTTGCGGACACGCCGTTACTATTGGCTACTCACTTGTAGGTAAACTGCCCGTATCAATCATCATAAAGATTGATATACCAAGACATCCGGCAAGATTTCGTCGGCTATCCCGACAAGTGAAACCTTGACAAGATCGACAAGAAACAGATATTGCGGATATTTTCAGCGGGGAATCCTCGGAGATAGAACAGTAATACTCAGCAACGAGAGGGCAATTCCCATGGGTGGCGTTTTCATCAGTTATCGGCGCGAGGACTCGCAGGGAGAAGCGCTCCACTTGTTCGACGATTTAAAAGAGCATTTCGGTAGTGACCGGGTATTCATGGACGTCACGGGGATCGATCCTGGGAAGGACTTCCGAAAAGTAATCGAGAAGGCGGTGACTACGTGCGATGTATTACTCCTGATGATCGGGAGAAAATGGATCGACGTCGTCGATAGAGAAGGGAAGCCGAGACTCGACGACCCATCGGATTTTGTGAGGATCGAAACCGCAGCAGCATTGCATCGGGATATTCCTGTTATTCCCATCCTGGTTCAGGGTGCCGGGATGCCGCGCTCGGAGCAACTCCCCTCAGAGATTGAGGCTCTCGCTTGGCGAAACGCCTTTGACCTTCGTCACAATCGCTGGAGCATCGATGTCGCAGAGTTGGTTACTGCGCTGAGAAAAATAGTACCTGGCTCATCAGCCCTCTCTTCAGAAGAAAACAAATCTCGACGATGGCGGCAAACTGTTCCTGGGATCTTGATGGCAATAGCGGGTATTACCGCCATCGTAGGCTTGCTGGTAACACTTCGTGCGATTGGGTTTCTAGGCGACATAGAAAATTCTGCATCCCTATCTCCGCCGTCCTACGACGACACCGCTCGGCGATCGGAGACACCTGCGCCTTCCATAACACCTGCAAAGACAGCCGCGCCTTCCAAGACAGAACAGTCTTCCGTTGCGCCAAAGATCTTCGACGATCGCGCGAGGCCGTATTCGGTCAGTTTTCCATCGGGCACTGAAGCAACCCTACACAGTCATCGCGCGAATGGAACTTATAAGATCTTAGCGGCACAGGTCGAGAGCCGCAATACGGGCAAACTCATCTTGAAGCTCTCCATACGCTTAACCAATACAGGTCGATTGGATTTAGGGTTTTGGAGCGACTCATTTCGCCTAGTCATAGACGGGGTACCACGGGCACCGAGAAGCTGGCTAAACGAGTCAGTGGATGCCCGAAGTGCTAAAGAAGGCGATATCTTGTTTGA
>NZ_JBLYIG010000478.1:0-4707 GCF_049222245.1 Nitrospira sp. BLG_2
GTTCCGCTCCTGCTCATAACTTTTTTCCTGGGTATATTTGTCCGCGCCCAGATCAAACGTCCGGATGGTAACGGGTTTGCCTTTCACTCCAACAATTGTGTCCAGATATGCGCGATACTGCTCCTCCTCCGAAGGCCCGCCATCGGCACGTATGAACAGGAATTCGGTGCGGTAGAGCCCAATCCCATCGGCCCCTTTCTCAAGAGCGACCCCGGCTTCGGGAGGAAACTCAATATTGGCCATCAGTTGGACGTGATGTCCGTCGCGGGTGACGGCTGGAAGGTTTCGCAACTCGTCAAGTTCATCCACAAGACGGATGTACGCCGCTTCCCGTGAACGATATTCCTGGATGGTCGCCTCAGGAGGATTTACAATGACCAGTTGATTGGACCCATCGATAATCAGCGTATCCCCGCCGCTTACCCTGGTTGAAATGTCGTTGAGTCCAATGACCCCCGGACGCCCCATCGACCGCAACAGGATTGCCGTATGTGATGTAGCAGCTCCAACATCGAGCGCAACACCGATGACCTTGGTTCCAGCAAGGCTTGCCGCCTGTGTGGGGGTGAGATCGTGGGCAACAAGAATCACAGCCTTGGTTAAATGGGCAAGGTCTTCTCGTTGCTCTCCGAGAATGTTGCGAAGCAAACGGCGTTCGATGTCCTGAACATCGCGGATACGTTCTACAAGAAGTGGGTCACGCATCTGCATGAATCGACGCTGATAGTTCCGCATGACCGTGCTGGTCGCATACGCAGCAGAGGCATGTTGCTCTCGAATCTGCGATTCGATGGCCTGGCGCAATCGAGCATCCTTAAGGACGCCGATATGCCATTCGAAGACGTTTGCCGCATCGGTTCCCAGGTTGGAGCTCAGCCAGACTGCCTGTTTTTCAAGCTCACCCATGGACATGCTAAACGCATCATCGAGGCGGCGTAGTTCAGGCTCGACGGCGTCCGACGACACTGTTCGGAAGGGAATGCGATAATCTTCGGCGTCCAGGACGACGCACTCGCCAATGGCCACTCCCGGAGCTACTGAAATGCCGCGAAGTATGTCCATGATGTCCTTAATCGGTGATGGGAGCCGGGGCCTTGTGACAGCCGCCCCGGAAACACGCTAGTTTCCGACAGAACTTGACGGAAAATCGCTCGGACATCCTGCGTCAATAAACCCCGCCAGAAGGTCAACTGCCTGCTGCTGGTCCGGGCCGTCCGCTTCGATTCGAAGAATCGATCCCTCTGTTGCCTCCAGGAGCATCATCTGCATCGGGCTTTTTCCATCCAGTTTCTCTCCCCGACGAGAAAGATTCATCACCGTGATTTCCGATTGAAAGCGAGAGGCCATGTCTACAAAGCGCATTACCGGGCGGGCGTGCAACCCCTCCCTGTTGGATACCTTGGCGTCCTTAAACATCACACTGCCATGATTCGTATGCCCGGTCCATCGGCATCAGGCAGGAGAGTGAAATGCGAAACGCACTTCCTGCGGATCGGGCAAGATCGTCGTACAATTAACTTCAATCAACCGCGCGCTACGAATCGCCATGCGAATCATCTGCTTCCCGGATAAGGTCCATCATGGCTTTGCTGGAATCTGCCTGCCGCAAAAAACGTCGGAAGTTCTCGCGTTGAAGGTAACGAAACACTCGCTCCATTGCCGCCAAATGGTCCTCGGGGGCACTCGAAGGGCTAAGGAGCATGACGACCGTGTATACCGGAGCGCGATCCAGCGCTGCAAAATCCACGCCGTGGCTTGATCGCCCGATGGTGGCGGCCATTTTCTTCAAGCTCTCATGCTTGACGTGAGGAACGGCAACGCCCTTGCCAAAACCGGTGCTCCCCTGATTCTCGCGCGAGATGGCCGCCCGAGCGACAGTCTCGGCATGCTCTTTGGGAATATGTCCTCTATCCGCCAGCGCCTGAATCAGTTCGCGGATGACCCCATTTCGGTCGGTTGCCTGGAGTTCCGGTACCAAGCAGGACTCATCGATCAGATCGGAAAGTCTCATAGTTGATTCCGTATCGTATGAAGTGGTAGTTGGGAGTATCCAAGTATGATCAGCCTTCGGTACCGACTCCATCAGCTGCAAGGCCGCCCTTGTGGTTGCGTCGCTTTTCCTTGAGTTTCTTGAGTTGTCGTTCCAGCTTTTCAGTAATCGCGTCGATCAATGGTATGATTTCAGGCCCCGATCCACTCGCCACAAATGTGTGCTTGTGATCGGCCCGGACAATCATTTCGGTAGTGAACTCCTCGGATTCGTGGTCCAGAATGACCTCGATTTCATGGATGCGGTCATAATATTTGGACAGCTTGCCCGCCTTGGCCAGAACGAATTCCCTTACCTCGTCCGTAACCTCCATGTGCCGACCCGTCACCAATATTTGCACGGCTAACTCTCCCAGTTTCACAAGCAAGCCCGGCTAAGGCATCAAGATCCAAGCATTGAGGCTCAATCTCACGAAGCACTCCGATACTTTGGTTGAATCTACGGCCCGCGTTCCGAAGCGTCAACGGTTGTTCGTTGATCGTGATCATCATACGATTTCTACATGCCAGCTGAGGTCTATTCCACGATCAAATCCGCCGTGCCGTATCGTGCCTGGCTCATAGCGTCCTTCTTGCTCCTGCTGGCGTCGGCCCTGGCGGGGGATATGGTCTACCGAGGCTCGGGTTCGTGGACCGCAGGCAACCTGGTCCAACCTCAAGGCTGGGAAATGGCATTCCGACCTCCATCTCAGTTTGAAGAAGTCGACCCTGATCCAAAACAGTTTGGCACAACATATCTTTTCCGATACCGTGATCATTATGGGCGCCTGATAGAACTCACATACTGGCGACTCCGAGCCGGCGATGCGTCAGCAGTCAAAGTAGCGCGCGTCATTTTGGAACAATCAAAGTCGTGGTTTAGCTTGTTGCTTGGACCGTCCCCGACGAGAACTGTAGGCAGACTGGGCACCCGAGACGCCCTGGAAGTTGTCGATCCGGCGATTCCGATGATTCTGCGTGCATTGGTTTCAGAAAGCGAATGGGCGTACGCGGTGGCAATTCGCGTCGAAGGTGGCCCTATCGACAAGTCAATCTACACCTTGTTTGACTTGACCTGTCGAAGCGTCAAGTTTCTTACTCCAGCGGTTTAGACGGAACACCCAATAAGGGAACAACTCATTGGTCGTGGAGCAATCCAATGCCCAATTTCAAAATCGCTCATTGTATGTGGAACCGGCGCAATCCCTGGCGCCATTCAATTCCCATGTCGCGCCGCGCGGTGACTTTTATGGAAGTTCTTGTCGTCGTGGGAGTTTTGCTGCTTCTGTTGTCCATGCTCTTTCCGAGCATCGGAAGCGCCCGGGAACAATCCCGCCGCATCCTTTGCCAGAATAACCTTCGTCAATGGGGTATGGCGATGCAAGCCTATAGGGATGACAACAAGAATTACCTGCCCATGGAAGGCACTACGGGCGCTACGGGCCACAAACTTCCCTATGGCTGGTACAACGTACTGCCGCCCTATCTCAACGCCCCGGCCTACCGCGATGTCGAAGGTGTCGGGAAGGACATCCGGGAGTTTCCCGAGCTGCACATGTGGATCTGCCCCTCAAAGAATCTTTCCGCCGCGTACAAGAGCGGCTCAGGCAAGAATCAATATCATTACGGGATGAACCTCGTGCTGGACGGCGTGGCCAGCCAATCAGACGACGAGCCTCGTCCCCTGATAGCCTCGCAGTTTTACAACAAGCCGCACACTGTGCTGATGTTCGACATCTATCCCAACAGCCCTCGTGGCGCACAGGCGGATGTGGGCACTTCGTACCACCGCGGAATCGGCAACGTACTTCTTATTGATGGCTCCGTTCGATCGTTTCGCGATGATGAATTTGTAGTCGGCGGAAACTTCAAACACCCGGTGCCGATTTGGAATCATCCGCATATGTACTGGGGCGACACGCCCAAAAAGTAAGGCCTCAATGTCGCTTGAAGCATAAAATATCACGTACTTGCTTTTTCGTGGCGGCGAGCCGGAAAACATGCCCAGGTTTCTACGCTTGCCGGTTTTGGGATTCTTCTTCCTCGAATAGACCCGACACTGCCCGGAACTGAGTTTTCGAATCTTGGCTCGACCCTCCGTTTACGTCCATTTTGGGGATGACAACTTTCGGTCGAATAACGCTCCGTTCACATTGCTCCAAAAGATCAGGTACCTTTCTTGAGCATTTCTTTTCTGAGCGACCCAAGAAATTCGTCTGGATTCTGGACGCTCAGCAGAAGGCTGAAGTTATCCGTGGTCGGGATACGAACAACCTCCTCGGTGGTGACAAACAGGAGGGCTTTTTCGCGATTGGCCAGGTTGAACCAGCCAGCCTGGTAGCCCGGAAGGCCGATCCCGTTGGTTCGCAGGCAGGGGGCGTACTCGCTGGGCTTGCGAATGCTCACGCGTCCGGCCTCGCTGAGCTTGAGCGCAGCGGCTGGGACCATCCGTGAGTACAGCCCGCCGACGATATTGAGGCCGGCGGGTGAGACTTCAAATCGAATCTGCCGCGCCGAGTATCCGATGTAGACGAACAGACCCATCAGGCCCAGAAGCAGCAACAGAATTGGAGCCAGAACCCAGATTTCCTTCCCCGACGCCGGGACCATCGGAAAAACCTGTTCCATGTCCGCATCTCCATGTCAACCCATGTGCTTGACGACGGCCTGGCCGAATTC
>NZ_JBLYIG010000479.1:0-16126 GCF_049222245.1 Nitrospira sp. BLG_2
GATGATCCTTTCAATCTATCTTTGCAGGGCAAGTATGTTCTGGCTCGTGAGCGTGCGGCAGCAATGTATGCCGAGCGAGGTCGGGCGTTTCTTAAAGAGAAGCAATCCGACCGTGCACTGGAAGAATTTAAGCGGGCTCTCGCCATCGAGCCCTCAAATGAGGAACACCAGGCAGGTTTCCAGGAGACTATTCGTTTGAAAGAATCCCGGTCTTCATATCGGGAGGCGGAACGGCTGGCTCAACTTGGACGAATTGATGAGGCGATGAGTGGTTTTGCGCGGGCGGTGGAGCTGGATCCGACTTACAAAGATGCGCTGGAGAGCATTACTCGGCTTACCGAAGAGCAACAAGAGCTCGCAAGAGAAGAAAGCTCAAGGCAGCCTGTGACACTAAAATTCAAAAACGCCGGTATTAAAGAGGTCTTGGAGGGTGTGGCAAAGGTTGGTGGCTTTACGCTGGTTTTCGACAAAGATGTTCGGAACGATCCGATTTCTATTTCGATTCAGGACACCCCCTTTGAGGAAGCACTGCAACTGATTCTCAATAGTAATAGTTTATTTTCTCGTCAAATATCTCCGGTGGTCTTGACTGTCCGTCCTGACACCAAGCAGAAGCAAGAGCAGTATCGGGATTTGATGATCCGAACCTTTTATCTTTCGAACGCCAAATCCAAAGATATGTTGTCGCTCCTGAAAAGCATGCTTGATTCCAAGCACATGCATGCCAATGAGCAGTTGAACACAATCGTGATCCGTGATCAGCCTGAAAAAATACAAATAGCTGAAAAAATCATCCTGGCCAACGATCGCCAGGAGGCAGAAGTGCTCTTTGACGTCGAAGTGCTGGAGGTCGATCGGACCGTCAGTCAGACCTATGGACTAACATATCCGAAACAGGTGGCCTACGCTATGGTACCCCCGGGGCCTGCTGGCATTATTGCAGGCACTGTTGCTCAACAGTTCACCTTGCGGCAGTTAACCAACTTAGGGCCTGATAATTATATCTTCAAGCTCCCGACAAATGTCCAGCTAGACTTCTTCAAACAGATTACGGATGCGAAGACGCTGGCCTCGCCGAAGATCCGCGTTGTGAACAATAAGAAAGCGGAGATCAACATCGGTGACAAACAGCCGATCCTCTTGTCCACGACAAACGTTCTGCCAGGTCAAGCCGCGACAGGTGCAGTGCCGACGACATCGACGGTGACATCGATTGAGTTTCGGGATACCGGCGTTAAACTGACGGTAGAGCCTTCTATCAGGCTGGGGAGCGAGCTTGGATTGAAAATGAAGATCGAAGTGATTCGGTTGGGTGAGCAAGTCACACTTCAGGCTTCTCCGCCCATCACGCAGTTCAAATTCGGCAATCGGTCTGCTGAAACGATGCTGAGCATTAAGGATGGGGAAACCATTATCCTTGGCGGGCTTTTGCAAGAGGAAGATCGGAAGACCAAAGTGACGATCCCGTGGCTCGGCGACCTTCCTTTGATCGGGAATCTCATCAGCTCGTTCAAAACCGACCGAGTCACCACGGAAGTGATTTTGACCATCACTCCACACATTGTACAGAACATGACTCCTCCGACACTGAGCACGCAAGCTTTCTGGTCAGGTACAGAATTCACCTATGCAACCGGGCCGATGTATTCGATCCCTCCGCGAAAGACATCCACGTTGTTGGGCAGGGGGTACGGAAAGCATACTGGCACAGGCAGCAGCGTGGCGAAACGTATCGGAGAAACAAACTCAGGTCGTTCCTTGGCTCAACTGGCTGTCCCCGAACCACTGCTGGCCATTCGCCCAGATGAGTCGGCCGTTCAAACCGGTCGAGAAATCAAGTTGTCGATCGTGGATGGGCGGATTGGTACATCGGATCGTAACATATTCAAGTTCGAATATGATCCGAAAGTCCTTCAGTTCAAAAGGCTCAGTGAGGCGGAATTTGTCAACTCCTCGGACCTTCCTCCTGGAGATCAGGGAGAGGCTAGGGGAAGTATCGCCTTCCGGCTGGTTAGTCCGAACCTCCATGCTCCGCGGTCCGCAAGCATTATCTTTGTCGCAAAGGCACCCGGTGTGTCGCCCGTTCGCGTGGAACTGACTCATTCTGATATAGGAGCACAGGCACCACCTGGAGTTGTCGGGACAGGGGTGGTGAGAGTGCGATGAGGGAAGATGGGCTGACACTCATTGAGATTCTCGTCACCATGGCCATCATGGTGATTTTGGCTTCAGTCGCTATGCCTCTGAGTAAGGTGTCGACAAAGCGAGCCCACGAGATTGAGTTGCGCCAACAGCTGCGGACGATTCGCGGCGCAATCGATCTGTTTAAGATGGAATGGAATCGTGAAGGAGACGTCTTACTTGGAGCGGTCTGTATGAAGAATAGGTTGGTGTGTAAGGAAATCACCGGGCCGTACGGCTATCCCAAGTCCATCGATGCCCTGTTAGGGGTAAAACTAACGGGAGAAGAGGCGACGGTTCGAGGGACTACGGTAAGGCGTTATTTGCGGGTGATGCCAATCGACCCATTGACAGGCAAATCAAATTGGGTTTTGCGTTGTTATAAGGATCACCCAAAGCCGTCTAGCTGGTGCGGAGAAGATGTCTACGATGTGATGACGCAAAGCGAGGAGTTTGCGCTCGATGGTACCAAGTACCAGGATTGGTAAAGTAGGTGGATGGAACGCGAGGGGTTTCACACTGATTGAACTCATGATCGTCGTGTCCATTGTCGGTATTTTGGCCACGATTGCCGTTCCATCGTATCAGTCATCATTGATCAAAGCAAGGGAGACAGTGTTGCGGCAAGACCTTTTCATGCTGCGCGAGTTGTTGGACCATCACCGTGCGGATAAAGGGAAATACCCTCCGTCCGTAGATGGTCTGGTAACTGCAGGATATCTGCGGATCCTTCCCAAAGACCCCTTTACGAATTCGTCGAGCTCATGGCAGCAGATCACTGAACCGACAGAGGGTGGTATCTTTGATGTGTATTCCGGGTCGGACCTTGTTGGGACAAACGGGACCCCATATAACCAATGGTGACAGCGCGTGAGATCGGCTCGGTTCTGCTCTGGACATAAAGTGTTTCGAGTGATGGGGGAATGGAGAAGTACGCCTATCGTAATCATTCTGCTCGGAATGTCGGCTTGTAGTCCGCTCGAACCGATCATAGAACCTGAGATGTCGGATCTCCAATTCACGTTAGATATTCTGAAGACATCATTGCGAGACGCCCAGCGAACGATTGCCGAATTGCGGACAGGGGTTGACGCACGGCGCCAGGAATTGGCTGATGTGCAGATCGCTCGGGCTCAGCTTGAAGGGCGTATTCGGGAGGCGGAGCGTCGGCTGACTGAAGCTCACCATGTGATTGATCTCCAACGGGAAGAGTTGGCCAGCTCGCGTTCCGAACGGGAGCAGGTGAGGCGGACCCAAGCCGCACTGCAGAACCAACTGAAGCCAGGTCAAAAAAAACAGGTATCGAAAGCAGGGAAACAGGTGAAGGGAAATGTGTCTTCCGCAGGAATGGCTCCTCCAAACGATAGACAACTTGAGTTTGGGGCTTTCGGATCTCAGGAGGATGCCCTATTGGTTGCTTTGGAGGAGGATCCCCCGGTTGTCTCCGGACATGAGATCCAGGTATCGGGGGCATCTTCGGGCGATGAAGCACCGGTGGCTTCTCAGTCGGCAACTGTGCCTTCCCGCTTAAAGGTGTTGGTCAAGTTTGGGGACACGTTGTGGAGTATCGCACGCCGATATCACACTTCCGTCAAATTCCTCATGGTTCGCAACGCGCTTCCTAGTGACCGCATTCAAGTCGGTCAGATCCTTTTTCTTGAGCCCTCTACCGAAGAGCCCGAGCACGAACGAATGTAGTGGAGCACGCTGGGCTAAGCGTTAAGTCGCGAAGGTCTACATCTATGACAGTATTTGCGTATCGAGTCGCGCGGCCTGATGGGTCGACAATCCATGGGCATGTAGAAGGAGAAAATGAATCGCTGGTCCGGGCCAAACTAGAGTCCCAAGGATTGCTGGTTTTTGATCTTCACCGCCGAGGAATCGCCTCGGTCAAAATGGAGATGTCGTGGTCCTGGGGAAAGCTTCCGTTGGAGCAGTTCTTGGTCTTCAATCAAGAATTGCTGGCTCTGGTCAAGTCTGGGCTACCTATTTTGCGCATCTGGGATCTCCTGATAGAACGGGCCGGCCATCCTGGATTTCAGCGGACACTACGTGACGTACGGGAAGATATCCGAGGCGGAGCCTCGGCCTCGGACGCATTAGCTAAACATCCCGTATATTTCCCGGAACTTTATGTCGCCACGGTAAAGGCAGGAGAGCAATCAGGCAATCTTCCAGAGGTCCTACAGCGGGATGTTGTGTATGTGAAGCTGATGGTCGGGCTTCATCAGAAGGTAAAGAAGGCGATCTCCTACCCTATTGTTCTCATCGGTATCGGCCTGGCCGTAGTGGGCTTTCTATTGACCTATGTTATGCCGACTTTCGTATCGGTCTATGGAGAGTCATCGAAGGCTTTGCCATGGGCGACTCAGGTCTTGCTCGATATAGTCACGCACGCAGAGTCGCGGATACTGCCCGCAGTAGTCATCTCGATCGGCATTATGCTCGGTATACATGCTTACTATGCCACTCCGTCTGGAAAGTTGGCAATTGATCGCTTTGTGCTGAAACTCCCACTCGTGGGGCAAATTGTAGTCAAACACAATACCGTTCAGCTGATTCGGACACTCGGAACTATTCTTGCTGGAGGAACCCCGCTTGTTGACGCCTTGGAAGGCGCACGAGGAGCCGTTTCAAACCGATGGATTTCACAAGAGATGATGAAAGTCGTCAATGAGATTTGTGAAGGGGTGACACTGGCAGATGCGTTGGATCGTTCCAAAGTGCTCCCGAGACTTGCGATTGAAATGTTATCGGTAGGGGAGGAAACGGGTTCGCTTGATACGATGTTGCGAGACGTCGCGGAGTTTTATGAGGCTGATCTAGATGCCAGACTTACGCAGCTCACCACGTGGATCGAGCCGGTTCTGCTGCTCGTCATGGGAGTGTTGGTCGGCGGAATCGTCATTGTGATGTACCTGCCGGTATTTCAAATGGCCGGGACGGTCGGCGACTAGATTAGGAGAGAAGTAGAATTCAGGAATAACGAGGATACAATGATGATAGAGGTTGTGTATGTCACGTAGCCTTACAAAGTCGTGCCTTGCCGAGGTTTTGATCGACCAAGGAATGCTCACGCAGCGCACGGTCGAGGATGTCCTAAGACGATTGAAGGGAGTAGCGGCCGCCTTAGGGCAAACCTTGATCAGTGACGGACTCCTCACGGAGGATCAATTGGCCAATGCCCTGGCTGTTCAATACGGTCTTCCCTATGATCCGTTGACGGATTTTCAGATCGATCCACGATACTACGAGACCATCTCAATCAAGTTAATGCAGCGATTTCCTTTCGTGCCGGTCGCTGAGCGTTGCGGAGTATTGACGATTGCTGTTGCCGATCCACAAAACCTGCTTGGGCTTGACGAACTGGAACTCCTAATCGGAAAGCCGCTGGATCGAGTCGTCAGTTCCAAGAGCGCAATTCTGGCAGCGCTGGAGCGCAGTGAAGGATCGAGTCAAGCGCTCCGTGAGCTAGAAGCGGAGTATCGGTCGATCTTGGTGAAAGAAGACGATCGAGGAAAAGAAATTCCAATTCTCGATCATTCGGGGGAAGAGCAGAGTCCGGCGGTGAAGCTACTGGACTCTATCCTACTGAGTGCGATGCAACGCCGCGCAAGTGATATCCACATCGAAGCCGCAGATCGCGGGACCAAGGTCAAACTTCGCGTCGATGGTATTTTGATTCCCGCCATAGAGCCGCTGGATATGCGATTGCATGCTCCTTTAGTGTCTCGTTTGAAGGTCATGTCAGAGCTTGATATTGCCGAGTGCCGAGTGCCTCAGGATGGAAGCTTCCGCATGAGGCTGGATCGAAAGACGGTGGATTTTCGTGTCTCCATCTTACCCAGTGTCTTTGGCGAGTCGGTCGTGATTCGCATATTGGACCGGGAGTCGATAGCGACCGGAGTGTCGGCCTTGAAGCTCGAACGACTCGGGTTCAATCCGGAAGATCTGAAACGATTCCGGAAAGCGATCATTCGCCCTTACGGCATGGTATTGGTGACAGGGCCAACAGGAAGCGGGAAGACGACAACGCTGTACGCCGCGATCTCGGAGATGAACACGCTTGAGGACAAGTTGATTACGATTGAAGATCCCGTTGAATACCAACTTTCGGGAGTGGTGCAGATTTCGGTCAATGAAAAGAAAGGAGTCACGTTTGCTCGCGGCCTTCGATCCATACTTCGTCATGATCCAGACAAAATTATGGTCGGTGAAATTCGAGATGCCGAGACGGCGCAGATCGCCATTCAATCGGCTCTGACCGGCCATCTTTTGTTGACGACGGTGCATGCGAACAATGTGTTCGACGTCATCGGGCGGTTCGCGTCGATGGGGATCGATGCCTATAATTTTCTGGCCGCTCTCAACTGCGTGTTGGCCCAGCGGCTCATTCGAATCCTGTGTCCGTCATGTCGGACTCCCGTCAAAGTGCAGCAGGTTCTCATCGAAGAATCAGGTTTGGACTATGAGCAGTACAAAGATACGACGTTCTACGAAGGAAAAGGGTGTCCACAATGCCACGGTACAGGGTATCGAGGCAGAAAATGTATCACGGAATTCCTCAATTTGACGGATGAAATCAAAGAGATGATCCTTGCGGATAGGCCGCTTTCAGAAATACGGTATCGAGCTGTGACCGATGGAATGATCACGCTGCGGCAGTCGGCGCTGAAAAAAGTGTTGAATGGGGAAACGTCGCTGCGAGAGATTAATCGTGTGACGTTCAGTGAGGAAGGTTAATACGATGTGGGAATGGGTCAGCAGCCGGCCACAGCGTTGCTTGAAGTTCGGAAGCGACTCGATCGGGTGGGCCGAAACCGAGCGAAATTGGCGTGGACGGCGTCAACATAGGTGCGTCATGTCCCCGCTTTGCGACGGCATGGTCAAACCCTCTCCGATTGAAGAGAATGTACACGACCCCACAGCATTGGCGGATCGCATTCGTGCCCTGACGGGTTCGGGCTCGGCTCACCAAGCTATCGGAGGAGCCATCCTCCCTGATCTTCCTCGACAGATCGGAGTGTTGCTGCCTGACACGGCGGTCAGAACGACAGTCCTGCACCTGGAGCAGCTCCCTGTCAGGCGCGAAGAACGCGATGCGCTGATTCGCTGGCGACTTGGCCAAGAGCAACTGTTCCCGCTCAGCGGGGCGAAGGTGTTGTTCCAGGTACTTCACGATCGATCAGGAGGAAAAAGCCCAGCCCATACTGTGCTGACGGTGGCGGCCCAGGAATCGGTGCTGAAGCAGTATGAGTCGCTATGTGAATCTGTGGGGTTGATTCCGCAAGAAGTGGGGATCACGAGCCTACGGATCTTTGATTTATGGAGAAGAACTTCGAGTGGATCTCATTGGCGAAGCCGAGAATGTCTGTGGGTCAACTTATCGGATCGAGCACTGACGACCATGATTTGGCAGCAAGGGCGTTTGCTGTTCTACCGATGCAAGCTTCTGGGGGTCGAGTCGGCTGAAGCGCTTATGCAGACCGACATGCTGAACAAGATTCTTGAGGAATGCTGCGCATCGTTGGAGATCTGTCAACAGCAGCATCCTTCATCCGTCGTCAAGGAAGCTGTTATTTGCGCAGACGGGAACATGGCGGCATTTCAAGAATTGATCGAGGCAGAGCTTCGGCTGTCCGTCGAACAACTAGGCTGGGAATCGGTCGAAGCCCTTGGTCGGATGGCCAAAGGGAACCATCGAGGGATGACATCGTTGGCTGCGATGGCTGGGGTGCTTTAGCGTGGCGATCAAGAGTTCCATCCTCGCAAGGTTTTTCGAACTCAAGTCCGGTCCATTGCTGATCGGCACCGATGATCAGTTCCAGATAAACCTGAGCCGCCGCTATCGGCCGGTGATCGTTCCGCTACGATTGTTCTTGATCAGCAGTTGCATCCTGCTTGTGATAGGGATTTGTTGGAACCTCACGCAAGCGATCCTTGCACATCAAGAATCGTTAACCATTCAAGCAGAACTCGATCGAGTACGACAACAGGACCTAGACATAATTGCAGAGGCTCGGCAGGAAGGCATTGATTTGTCCGAAGAGGCGCTGAAGAGACTGCCCTTCGAGGTCGAGTTGGCCAATCAGCTGCTTGAGAAAAGAACTTTTTCGTGGACAAAGTTTCTAACCGAATTAGAACAGGCAATCCCCTCACATCTAGCGCTCAGCAGTGTTCGCCTTGATCAAGCCGGCACCATGGTTCGCCTCACGGGAACTGCTACGAGCCTCGAAGACATCACTACCTTCACCGTCGGACTGCAGGATCACGCGACCTTCAAAGACCCAATCTTGGCGCAACATCGTGCTGTGCCAAACGGGTTGGTGGAATTCGACGTCACATTGCAATACCGGTACGAAGGAACTTGAATAATGAAAGATCGCCTGCTCTTCCTCTGGCAGCATCCCTTTGCGCCGTTGCTTCCTTGGGTGGGAGTCACTCTGGGTCTTCTTTTTATGCTGTTTCTCATCCAGAATCTCGGTGTGGCAGGTGCTCAAGCGAGCCGAGAGCGTTTGGAAAAAGAATGGACTGCGGCCAGACAGGCATTGATGTACCATCGAGAAGCAAGAAAATCGAAAAATGATTTGAGCCGAGTATGGGCAGTGCTCCCCGCCGAGCGTGACTTTACTCCGTTAGCGCTAGGAATTTCAGATGAAGCGAAACGTGTTCGAGTCACCTTGCCGGCATTGACCTATAAGACTGAGCCCACTGTCATCGCGAATACAAGCAAAGGTCTGGTAGAGGGGCAGATGACCGGGCGATACGAAGATCTCCGCCGATTTATCTATGGTCTTGAGACAGCGGAAGAATTGTTATTTATCGAGGATCTTGAGCTGGCTCGGCCCGGAGGCGCGCAGGACGCACTGTTGACATTCAATATTAAGATCGCGACATACCTTCGCGACCATACTGGGGAGTCGAATTTGCCGAGACCAGCGCAGTAGTCATGGATGCGAAAAAGAAAACGATTCTTGCTGCCTCGCTTATCTTTCTGTGGACAGGGTTGGCTGTGTGGCAATGGCGGCTGTTGCAGGAGCCTGTTCGAGTTCCGCTCGCGAATGTCACTGGCCACACGTCCGTGAAGCGACATGCAGCGACGGAGAGAACAAACTTGCGCGTAAATCTTAATTTGCTTGCATCCACAGGTCTTCAACGCCAGACGACCTTTACAGTGCCTCGAAACATTTTTGCCGCTCCCCGTCCAGATGGGACGTTCACAGCCGGGAATGCCCTAACCTCGGTGAACCAACCTTCGACTTTAGCCGAGACCTTGATGCAACAAAAGGATGTTTTGGAATTAGAGCAGTATCGGTACCTCGGATTTCTTCGTATGGGCGAGGGACGCCGGAACAATAAGGATATTGCGGTACTCAAAAAAGACGATGAGGTGCTGGCACTCAAGGTCGGTGATCGTGTCAACGACCGTCTTATCCTTAAGGCGATCAATCCTGAAAGCGTGACCCTCCGAGACACCGGTATCCATATCGATCAGACGGTGCCGTTGTCGGAAGAATCGCCGGTAGAACCATCGGGCCAGGAATGATGGGTAATGTGGCGACTCCTGCGAGGCTGATCCGGCAAGAAATAGGGTTTTCGTACCTCATGGTGATGATTGCCATCACTCTTATGGGACTTGTCACGACTATGGCCGCCCGGCAGTGGAAGACAATGGTGCAACGGGAACTCGAAGCAGATTTGCTGGCCAAGGGGATAGAAATTCAAACGGCTCTGGCCCTCTATTCGGCTAGTGCAAAGGCTGGAAGGGCTGTACCTGGTGAGGTGTACCCACAAACGCTCGTCGAACTCACGAGGCCACCTAAGCCCTTTCTCAGGAAGGTTTACCTCGATCCGGTTGGGCGTGGTGAGTGGGAATTGCTGAGAGCGCCCGCCGGAGGCATCATGGGAGTTCGAAGCAAGAGTAAACACAAACCGATCAAGCAGAGTAATTTCCCGCTTGCGACGCGTCATTTTGAGGGAAAGCCGACCCACTACGATTGGGTATTCCAATATCCGAATCCCTCAATGACAGCACTGACTGCACCCGTGATGTTGACACGTCCAATTCTTGGCCAATATAGCGCCTCAAACCTGCAGGCTATTCCAGGAGCGCCGGATACTCCGAGCAAACCGGCTGCTTCGGAAGAAGTGAATTCTCTCGGTGATATGAATGACCCGATTGACTCCCTTCTGCCTGAAAATGCCACACCGCCATTAGAACCTTTAGAACCTTCTGAAATTCTTGACCCTCCAATGAACGTTTCACCCTAGTTTCCATTTCTTTTCAAGAGAAGGATTCTTCGTATACTCCTCGAGCGTCCCTCCTCTCCAGTTAAGATCTCTCAAAAGAAAGCGTTCCCTTCTGGCTTGCAACAGAATGTGATAGACTCATCGCCGATAGCTGAAAGGAGTTCTGGATATGCGCATTTTGATCACAGGTGGAGCTGGGTTTCTGGGAAGTCATCTCGCCGAATCTCTTCTCACGGAGGGACATCAAGTCATTTGTATGGATAACCTCAGTACGGGGAAAGTGGAAAACGTTGCCCATTTGATGGGAAGCGAATCATTTACGTTCATTAAGTACAATGTATGTGATTATGTTCATGTGGAGGGGGACCTCGATGCTGTGATGCATTTCGCATCTCCTGCTAGTCCGCAAGATTATCTCGACATGCCTATTGCCACATTGAAGGTCGGGGGATTGGGAACGCATAAGGCCTTGGGACTTGCCAAGGCGAAAGGGGCCAGATTTCTACTTGCAAGTACCTCGGAAGTGTACGGAGATCCGCTCGTCAATCCGCAGCCCGAATCCTATTGGGGGAATGTCAATCCTATCAGTCCACGCGGCGTCTACGATGAAGCAAAACGATTCGCCGAAGCCATGACCATGGCCTATCACCGCTATCACGGGCTGGATACTCGGATTGTCCGTATCTTTAATACCTTCGGTCCACGGATGAGACCCAATGATGGGCGGGTGGTGTCTAATTTCATCGTTCAGGCCCTTCAGGGAAAATCTCTCACCGTATATGGCGACGGGATGCAGACGCGGAGTTTCTGTTATGTGGACGATCTAGTCCGAGGCATTATTGCATTGTTACTAGTGGACTCTGACAAGACGGTGGACGAGCGGACCGACCGAAAATCGTTTTTCACCAAACAAACCGGCAATCGGGCAAAAAGCATCCATGATCCGGTCAATATCGGTAATCCGAGGGAGTTGACGGTGCTGGAAATCGCCCAAGTGATTCTGAAGTTGACTCAATCAGCGAGTGAAATTACTCATCATCCGTTACCCGCCGATGACCCTAAGGTTCGGAGACCGGATATTACACTCGCGAAGATGTTGCTCAAGTGGGAGCCGAGGGTTGAGCTGGAAGATGCTTTGGTAAAGACCGTCCGATACTTTCAAAAAGCATTGGCCTAAGCAATGTCTACTCACCGTCACCGACGAGCCCCCGACCACTTGAGTCTTGAGAAGAGACCCTTGACCCACTTCTTACCCACACGGTATTGTCAACACTAGTTCCTAGTTGCTGAATCGATCGGTGCGAAGCGTGGAAGCTCTAGACAAGCCTGGTTCAGATCAGAAGATCGACGAGTCCAAGCCGTTGCCTATTTTGGATTATGTTTTGACGCTGGTGTCAAAAGCCAAGCAGGCATCGAGGAGATTGGCGTCTCTGTCGACGGCGAGCAAGAATCAGGCACTCCTTGCCATGGCGGAGGCACTCGAGGCGAAGTCGGACGAACTCCTCGCGGCAAATGAGCAAGATTTGAAGGCGTTTGGAATGACATCGGCAAAGAAGGCGATGGCAGATCGTCTTCGATTGACCGAGAAGCGGGTCGGGGAGATGGCCGCGGGCATTCGTGAAGTGGCGAAGTTGCCCGATCCTGTAGGAATGATGTCCGCCATGTGGACGAGGCCCAACGGGATGAAGGTTGGGCGAGTACGTGTGCCTATTGGAGTAATCGGGATCATTTACGAGTCGCGTCCCAATGTGACTGCGGATTCGACCGCTCTCAGTCTGAAATCAGGCAACGTATGTGTGTTGCGAGGTGGCAGCGAGGCAATTCATTCCAATACGACGATTGCCGCTATCCTAGCCGAGGCATCGGAGAAAGCCGGGATTCCTCAGGGTGCGATTACGTTCGTCGATCGCGCAGATCGTGAGGTGGTGCCGGTGTTACTCAAGCAAGATAAGTTCATTGATTTGATCATTCCACGCGGCGGGGAATCGTTGATGAAACTCATTGCTGAACACTCGACCATTCCGGTCGTGAAGCATGATGCAGGCGTGTGCCATATCTATGTCGATGCCGACGCGGATTCGGCGATGGCGGAGGCCATTTGCATCAACGCCAAAGCGCAGCGGCCGTCTACTTGCAACGCAATGGAAACTCTGCTGGTCCACCAGTCGGTCGCGCGGACTCTGTTGCCCAAGCTTGCCCGGAGTCTTACCGCGGCCAACGTCGAGATTCGTGGCTGTCCAAAGACCTGTCAATTGATTCCTGAGGCCAAGCCGGCAAGCGAGCAGGATTATGGCAGAGAGTTCCTCGACCTGATTCTGGCCGTGAAAATCGTGAAGAATGTGGATGAAGCGATGGAGCACATCGCACAGTACGGATCGCAGCACACGGAAGCGATCATCACATCGGATTACGGACGCGCTATGCGGTTTCTCAAAGAAGTCGATGCCAGCGCCGTTCTTGTGAATGCCTCCACCCGGCTTAATGACGGGTATCAGTTTGGTTTGGGAGCCGAAATAGGTATCAGCACCTCGCGCATTCATGCACGAGGCCCAATGGGGTTGGACGAGTTAACCTGCTCAAAATTTATTGTCTTTGGAAGCGGCCAGCTCCGCGGGTGAATGCCTCGGACCCCATTGCTTTTGCCCTTAACACTCCCGGCCATCTCCGGTTTCCTTCCACACGTACACTCGCTGAGTCCTTCGACACGATAGGTGGACGCGTTGAAACCTTTCCAAACGGGCATCTCGTTTTTTATCGGCCTGACGGACGACGCTTTCTTGAGACCGACTCGGTAGGTCATCCTTTGCATGAGTGCGAATGGGAATCGACCGGTGCTGAAACTGTCTTTCTGAGGCGAGCGCGAGTCCGGCTGGATTGGGGGCGTTGGGTCGGAATTAAGCCCGGTGGGCTGGTGAATGAAATCAGACTGAATCTAACCTCGAGGCCAAATTGGCGACTAATTACTCCGGATGATCTTCGTGCCATGGCCGCCGGGGCGTTACGAGTGCCAATTGAGGAGGTGAGGTGGTTTTATCGCGATGAGGATCTTTCGATTGATCCCAATGGGATGGCTACGATTCGACAGCGAAAAGACGCATTGTATGTTTTGGATAGTGGGGAATTTGAAACGATGCGCTTCATGGCCTGCATGGGAGCCATGCATTGGGACCAGATTGATTTTCTCCCGGTGGTCGAACTGTTTAAATCATTGTTGCCTGGGACGGGTTCTGCCGTGTTCGAGCTGATTCGCGGACTATATGATGATCAGAACAAGGGAGGCGTTGTCCCGAAGACCTTACGGTATCGTGGGATCCCTACGTACCCCTCCGAGGCGGCATTTCGATTGTTCGGGGCATTTTTCGCGCCTCAGCCGCTCGATGGTGAGGACCCATTAACAGCTTTCATAAATCCATCAAAATCTCATCTGGTTGGCTGGTTGCCGGCCAGGTATCCCCCCGTTCGGTATTTCGACGAGAGCCAAGGGCTGTGTCTAACCATGAAAAATGGGGTTGCTCAAAAAGCCACGCTTGTGGATGATCCGGCCGGTCTTTCATACGTTAGTTCCATCGGGCGCCATGTGCTCCCGCTGGATCGCAGCCTCCGTGTCGAAGGAAATCGGTTAACTTTAAGAGATCGTGAAACAGAATTAACCTTACCATTGAATCCTGACCTCCAGGTAAGGTCATCATTGCCCGAAGTATGCCCGGTCAGTCCGGTCGATTGGCGCACGGTATTCGCGCAGGGAATTCCGGGGATTTCCCCTGCCGAAGCCTTCGAGGCGGTGCCCTTGTTTCCAGAAGACGACAGGGAGATCAGCGAACTCGCTGCTCAATCCTTCGTTGCGGACTATCTCGACGATCTCGGCGAGCAGGATCGTGAGGTCGGAAGGCTACGATCTCGGGCTGAGCATGTGCTCATCGCCAACGGAGATGCCATCATTTCCACTTGTATTCTCTTTGACCGGCCACGTGACTATACCGTAAATGTCCGCGATTTTGCCTACGCTCAGCGCCAGGCTCAGCAGCTCTGGATTCAATGCGCCGAGGTACAGCGATGGGATTGGTTGCAGCGAATCCGAATGGTCGCTGATACATATGAAGACTCCCCGGATAATTGCGGACCCTATGACCTGATTTATCAGTGGCTGCCGTATGATACGTTTGATTCTTCGGCGACCATGAGAACGATTGTCACGAGATTGAGTCAAATGTTACGGCAGGGTGGTAATGCCTTTGTCATCGGCCCGGTTCAACTTGGGGAACTGCTGACCCAGCAGTCGCGATTGCTGGTGCATTGGGACCAATCAGTTGCATCTCTCCCGACATTTCTTATGCACAAGACGATCTTGCCGAAGGCCAGAGTCAAACCAAGTCTTACGTTGTTCCGTGTTGGACGATTGTAAGGCCTGCGCGCAGGACTCGGATTGTGCCCGCCGCCTTTCTTCTGTGCAGGAACTGGCTTGCGTCTTGAAATTCCTATAGAATTCGCTGGCGGCTATTGCTGTTGCCTGTAAATCATGTCGTATAGACAAGGGCTTGATCAGTTGGGCTAGTTTATCAATTGGGAGGAGGAAGATTATGCCAAGCGTGCTGGACCGAGTGATCGAGAAAGAATTAAGAAGAGAATTGAAGGATGCATTGATTAGGTTTGAACAACAACTGCGACAGGCTGGCGTCGCCGAAGAGAATGTTAAGAACCGGATACGCGGAGCGAAGCAGTTCGTGGCTTTCCTATACGGCCGGTACCTGGGATAGTTTCACGTGAAGAATGGTCGTCGGTTAGGGGACGAAAGTGCCATTGCCGGATTCTACGCTTCACAAATCAAGTTGAGCGCTTCTTCCATTCACATAGCCCGTGCATCACTGTCGTACAGTGCGGAGTAGGGATCTAGAAGTATAAAGCATAACGGTACGATAATGATGCACTGAAGTGCGTTGCCCAGAATGGAATGCGAGGTTGGCTCACTTAGTGATCCGATGAGGTGCTGATGTCACCATCAATGCCGCTCAATTTCAATGTCATTGCTGATCAATTCTGATGCAATCTGTATCGGTACATTGCTCCTTATCAACAAAGCTTCGGATTCCAACGGTCTTCTCGCTGCGGAAAGAAGTGGATCCGTCGGATGCTACGTTCTAATGCAGAGTGAGATCGAGTCCATTGATTCTAGCAGCAGCACACCGTTGATGGTGATACGCTTTTGATCCGGACTGTTTCATAACACGGAATAGAGATTTTAACCGATACAGCTCACGCAAGGTCCTAATCAATCTCCTGTCGATTCACAGCAGAGTGGGCCCACACATATTGTAGTCCTCGAACGATGAAGAACCCCGCAATGGTTGGGAGCCAGATCCATGTCACCTCGCTGGCGAGCACATGAAAGGCATCCTCGCTAAAGAATGAGCTGATGCCGATCGGAGACACGGCAACCGGTCGAGCCGCGAAAAAATATCGGCTTGTATCGAATGGCGAGAAGAAGGCCACACCGAGCCCGCCGTCGGTCAGTGCATCGAGCACACCATGGGATGCGGTGCAGAGAAAAAGATACACAAATATTCCCACCTGCGTTGCCTTTGCTTTCAGCTTATACCACATGGTCACGAGAGCAGCGCTCAACAGAGCAGCAAACAAAAGGGAATGCGTCATCCCGCGATGACCCCACAAGTCGCCGTATTGGATGCCGAAGTAAAAG
>NZ_JBLYIG010000480.1:0-2310 GCF_049222245.1 Nitrospira sp. BLG_2
CCGGTATGGCGCATCAGATATTCGAGCAGCGCGTACTCTTTCAGTGTCAAATCGATGCGTTGCCCTCCCCGGGTGACGTCACGGGTCGCCGGGTTGAGAATCAGGTCGTCCACCTGCAGGATGCCCGGGCTTTCGGAGGCCCCGCGGCGCAATAGGGCCCGAACTCGCGCCAAGAGTTCATCGATCGCAAACGGTTTGGTCAAGTAATCGTCGGCACCGGCATCCAGTCCTTTCACGCGCTGATCGATCTGGGATTGAGCCGAGAGAATCAACACCGGGGTGTGGATCCGTTCCCGTCGGATATTCCTCAGCACATCCAGGCCGGACATGGAGGGCAACATCACGTCGACAACCAGTAGATCGTAGTTGACGGCCAAGGCCATCTCTAACCCTTTGGCTCCGTCCTCACAGAGATCGACGGCATAGCTCTCTTCTTCCAGCGCGCGCTTAATAAAACAACCGACTTTGGTTTCATCTTCTATGACGAGCACCCGCATACACACTCCACCACATGTTGAACAGCGTCGTGATTATACCAGACCGATGGATGTGAATCTTGCAGCGTACGGAGACGATCGCTCGTTCACGAATGCGTGGCTAGGTCGAATCCCCCGGGAAGGTCTGCTCCAGAGAGGTAATCATGGGCTTGCCGTCACGGATATTGAAGAACAGTGTTTCTTCGCCTTCCGTCTTGAATTCCCGATTGGCTTGTCGAAGGGTCTCTGTCGACTTGAAGGAGACTTTCGCGCTCCGCTCGTCCGAGGCCAACGAGACGGACGTATTCGTACGAGTGAAGTCGTTGGCGCTGGGAAAGGCGAAACTCATGGCGAGGGTCTTTCGGTAATCTTCCCGCGTCAACATGGCCACCTGTTGTTGGGGGCCTTGTTTCAGATGAATGGTAATGGTCGCGTCGTGAGTTATATGGCGCAGGACACCGTCGACATCCTTACGCCGAACTGCCTCGTCGAGTGCGTCGAGAAGAAGGTCGATCTCTTTACGAGTCAGACGGATGTCAGACTGGATGGATTTCGATTTCGAATCGCCGAGAACCACGCCGGGCTCACTTGTCGGTACATGGGGAACGAGAAACGTGGTTATCCAACTCTGATTCTTGAAAATCGCGTATCCCGCGTATCCGATCACCATCGTGGTACCGAGGGCTAGTGTTATGACGAGAGCTTTTACTATCGTGAAGCGCGGCGGTGCCCCCTTCTTGGCCCTTTCATCGGAGATTCGCTTCGTGGCGACCATAGGCAGCTCTCCAGACCGGCGGTACAGCTAACAATAGCGTGAATTATGTGAAAAGCAATCAAAGCCGCGCTCTGCACGATGATGTACCCCGCAGCGGCCGCGGAGCTCTGCGGTTGCTTCAGACAAGGTCTCCTTGCAACACCGCGATTGTCGTGACTCCTCTGAAGTCATCTCCTAAGCGGTCGGGTCTCTTGGAAAAGAGCTGACAGCGTGATACGCTCGGTTCGACAAGCGCGCACTTCAATTCATCTCTTCGAACCAAACAAAGGGGTAGCGGGCTCCATGACCACTCAGAATTGGCTCCAACCGATCGATGATTTTATTCACCGGCACCTGGGCCCTACAGGAGCCGATATTCAGGAGATGCTGGCCGTGTTGGGCCTACTCTCGCTCGACACCATGACCGACACAGCCATTCCTCCCGATCTTCGCTTGCATCGATCCCTGGACATTCCGGACGGCGACGGCGAGCAAGCCGTCCTGGCCCGCCTGAAAGACATCGCCTCCCAAAATAAGGTGTATCGATCGCTGATCGGCATGGGGTACCACGATTGCGTCACCCCGGGCGTCATCCAGCGAAATATTTTAGAAAATCCGGCATGGTATACGCAATACACCCCATACCAGGCCGAGATCTCACAAGGCCGCTTGGAGGCTCTCGTGAATTTCCAGACCATGGTGGCGGACTTGACCGGCCTGCCGCTGGCCAATGCCTCGCTGTTGGATGAAGCGACCGCTGCAGCCGAAGCCATGGCGATGTGTTACACGATCGCCCGCAATGCAGGCGAGGAACGAAAGGAATTTTTTGTTTCACGCGACTGCCATCCACAAACCTTGGCGGTGTTGCAGACCAGAGCCGAACCTCTGGGTATTGTGATCAAGATCGGAGTCGCCTCGTCGGTTGATTGTTCCCGCCCCCAGCTGTGCGGCATTCTGTTGCAGTACCCGGCTACGGACGGCTATGTGGGCGATTTCAGCACCTTGACCTCGCAGGCTCATGAGGCCGGCGTTCGAGTGGCGGTCGCGACCGACCTTCTGGCCTTGACCTTGCTCCGCTCG
>NZ_JBLYIG010000481.1:0-2799 GCF_049222245.1 Nitrospira sp. BLG_2
TCATGGTGCCGGGGTTTGTGATTGACGCGTCCCAGGCCAGCCTGTCGTTACCGGGACGAACCGCCGGCGTGGTGCCGGCGGGCAATCAGGCGACCAACCCATTTCTCACAAAATCCTACGACTCGCTTCGAGATGCTCGGAACGCCTTCGAAAAAGAATATATCAGTCGAAAGCTTCGAGAGCACCACTGGAACATTTCACGAACCGCTGAGGATCTCAAGATCGAGCGAAGTCATCTTCACCGGAAGATTAAGTTGCTCGATGTGGAGATGCGACCTGAGAGCTAAGACGACGACAGGACAGGACCAGGCCCTACGCACGTGGAGCAGAGGAGATCCTGAAACTTCGTCTGGGGATGGACTCGCACGTATTCGTTCAGGGCGGACTCCGACATGTGCGCAGGATGAGATTTTCTACAGGACGGGCACACGGGTATGAGCTGTTGTAATGTGGCAATGTCGCGAACCGTGCGGTCGAGGTCAGTGATGGTTTTTGTAACCTCTTGTTCCCAGCTCCTTCTCGCGTCCGTTTCATGTTTGAGCTTGAAAGCAGATTTCACTCGTGCGAGGAGCTCTACCTGCTCGACCGGTTTCCTGATGTAGTCCGTTGCCCCTGCATCGAATGCCGCCTGAAGCCAGTCCTTCTGGTTCCGTGCCGTCACGATGATGATTGGAATCCCTGCAAACGCATCGATGGCTTTGATGCGGCGACAGGCCTCGACCCCATCCACGTCCGGCATCTTGATATCCAGTAAGATTACATCTGTGTTAACGCCGTTGGCGCCAGCATGATCCAAATCCAATTGCCGAAAGGCATCACGGGCTGATGAAACAGTGATCAAGTCACGATAGCCTGCATTCTTGAGGATGTGATGAAGCAGCAGGCGCTCATCGGGAGAGTCGTCAACTATTAGAACCGCCACCGGCCCCTCCTTGGGTGCTTCATTGGCTCGAAGACCGTCCAAAGATGTGACAAGATTAGTATAGGGTGTAATTCTAGAGCGGCAAGGAAAAAGCAGAAGGCTGGGAGACAGGGAGTGCCTTCGAATCGATTCCGATGGGTGCGTTGACCTCCATCGGACCCTCCGTTAAGATGCGCCTCCAAGGATATGTGGTTCCTGACCCAAAGCCAACGCTACCCGTAGCCCTTCCAGGACATCTATCCGTGACGACCTATCGTGACGCAGGTGTGGATATCGATGCAGGCGATGAGCTTGTCGATCGCATCAAGCCGCTTGTTCGATCGACGTTTCGACCCGAGGTCCTGACCGACCTAGGAGGGTTTGGCGGCCTCTTTAGACTCCAAGCCGACAAATACAAAGAACCAGTGCTTGTCTCAGGAACCGATGGGGTCGGGACCAAACTGAAGATCGCCTTCATGATGGATAAACATGACACCGTCGGGGTCGACCTGGTGGCGATGTGTGTCAATGACATTGCGGTGAGTGGAGCGGAACCGCTGTTTTTTCTGGACTATTTCGCGACCGGGAAGTTGTCTGTGTCGAAGGCTCAGGAGGTGGTCGCCGGCATCGCCGAAGGTTGCCGTCAAGCCGGGTGCGCCTTGATCGGCGGGGAAACTGCCGAAATGCCGTCATTCTACCCTGATGGCGAATATGACCTGGCGGGTTTTGCCGTCGGCGCAGTCGATCGCCCGAAGATCATCGATGGTCGGCACATTGTATCCGGCGATGCAGTCATAGGCTTGGCTTCTTCAGGGCTTCATAGTAACGGTTACTCACTGGCCCGGCGGGTATTGTTTGAAGAAGCCAGGCTGACGATTGCCAGCCGTCTTTCTGAGCTTGATGGGCCTATCGGAGAGGTGCTCCTGACACCCACCAGAATTTATGCGAAGCAGATTTTAGCGCTCGTCGAGCAATTTCCGATCAAAGGCATCGCTCATATTACCGGAGGCGGCATTACGGGGAATTTGCCACGCGTGTTTCCTAAAGGTGTACGAGCAAGGATCAGTCGATCAGCCTGGTCAGTGCCGCCGATCTTCGACGTGATGCGCCGGCTTGGGCAGGTCGATCGGGAAGAGATGTACCGGGTTTTTAATATGGGCATTGGGTTGATTCTTGTGGTACCGCCTGATTCATTGTCCGGAGTGCTGGCTCGCGCCACAGCGCTGGGCGACCGAGCCTGGCAGATCGGTGAAATCGTTTCCTCCACCGGGGAGGAGCCGGAGGTCGAATATGTCGATTAGCCGAATGACCCCATTGCGAGTGGCGGTACTGGCATCCGGTCGAGGCTCCAACCTGCAAGCCATCGTCGATGCGATCGAAGCGGGGCAGGTACAGGCTCAGATTGTCGCTGTCATCAGCAATAAGCAGGACGCGGTCGCACTGGAGCGGGCTCGGAAGCATGGACTCACCGATATTTTTGTCGATCCGAAGCCCTTTGCCGGGCGACCGGACAGTCGTGAAGCATACGACCAGTCGTTGTTGAAAATACTTCAGCAGCATGAAGTCGAACTCGTCTTGCTCGCAGGCTACATGAAAATCGTTACGGCAGTGCTGGTCAATGCTTACGCCAATCGCATGATGAACATTCATCCCTCGATGCTGCCGTCATTTCCTGGATTGGACGTACAGAAGAAGGCCATTGACTGGGGTTGTAAGCTGGCGGGATGTACCGTCCATTTCGTGACGGAAGGCGTGGACGAAGGGCCGATCATCATCCAAGCAGCCGTGCCGATCCTCGACGATGACACGTCCGAAACCCTTGCCGCCAGAATCCTCATCCAGGAACACAAGATCTATCCTCGTGCCGTGCAACTCTTTGCCGAAGGCCGATTACGAGT
>NZ_JBLYIG010000482.1:0-7299 GCF_049222245.1 Nitrospira sp. BLG_2
CTTTTACGGTTCCGCTACGATATGTGTATCCGTCTCTTCAACGCCGTCGATCGCATGGATCTTCGTGATGACGACATCGGAGAGCGCCCGTTCATCCTGGACGCTGATGAAGACAAAAATATCCGGACGGCCGAAACAGGAGTGAGCCTGTTCCACGCCGGATATGCGTTTCAGCGCGCCGACCACGTCTTTGGTTTTGCCCGCTTTCACTTTGATGAGAATGTAAGCTCGCGTTGCCACATGTCCCTCCTTCTCGCAGGATGCTGAAAAAGTCCGCCAGCGGCGTTCTTGCATCACTCAAAGGTTCAACGTACCGCTCCCGGCATCGCCTTTCGATGGCGGGCATACACATCTTCAAAATTTTGTCCTTGCGCGGCGAGCGCCGATCGGCCGTCGCGTACGAGTTGCATGAATCGCTTGAAATCATCGATCGATAGGTTGAATTGACCGAAACCGGTTGCCAGCTGCTCCAGTTCTTCCGAGGAGGCGCGCTGGTCCGCATCCGCGAGCATTTCCAATATTTCCGCGGTCCATCCATTTGCGCGGAATCGTTCGAGAATGGAGGCGGTTTCTTCGCCATATGTGCCGGCAACGGCACGGTACGCAAAATCCTGCACGGAGCGGTCCGTGCTCTTTGCGAAGGCCGATTGGAATTGAATCACGGACTGAATGACACGATCGGCTTCTCGGGTGCCTTCCGGTGGAAGGACCTGTGCTTGCTCAAGCGTCGCGAGAACCGCCATCGCCGATCCGACGTGCGGAGAGAGGGGCTTTGGCCGCTGCACGGGGATGGGAAGCGTTTGATCCGCGGAGAGCAATGGGAAACCGTATCCCAACGGGCAATACGGTAAGATCGAGAGGCTGATGGCGAAAGTCAGACAAGTCTTCCAGTCTGGTCGTGACCGGCTCGAAACAATCATTCCCTCTGGAGCATACCAGAGGCGCATGGGCGGATTATACAGAGTCGGTGGGAGTGGCGCTAGAGAGAATGCGGTCTATTGAAACCCCCTTAGATACTTCCTATAATCGCCCAGTTTGGCCGCGGTCCACCCACATTATTTATGACGATTCGTGACGAAACCGTCAAGACGCCACGTGAGACGGGCACGCGGAGCCCTGAGGGACCAAGGCATACTTGAAGTAGTATGTCGAGGCCACGAACGGGCGAGCCTGCCCGCTTGGGCCGCGCGAAGCTCGCGGCCAGGTCGCAGCGGCGTATCGGCGGTTGCAGTAGAAACGTTCATGAATAATGTGGGCTAGAAAGGCAATATTTCCATGCTTGCCAAGGTGAGGAGCGCGGCACTCGTCGGTCTCGACGCGCACCTTGTGGATGTCGAGGTCGATATTTCCGGTGGCCTTCCACAATTCTCGGTCGTCGGCTTGCCTGATGCCACCGTCAAGGAAAGTCGTGACCGAGTGCGCTCCGCCCTAAAAAATACGGGATTCCACTTTCCTGCCAAACGTATTACCGTCAATCTCGCTCCGGCCGGAATCAAGAAAGAGGGATCGGGACTCGATCTGGCGATCGCCGTCGGGATTCTCGTCGCCGAAGAGGTTGTTCCCCAGTCAAGGCTGGAGAATTGCGTGCTGCTCGGAGAATTGTCGTTGGACGGACGGGTGAAGCCGATTACGGGCGCCTTATCCTTTGCGCTGGCTTGCCGAGCCGGATACGACCTGTTGCTGCCGGCGGACAATGGCGCCGAGGCCGCGTTGGTGGCCGGCGTCAGCGCCTATCCGCTCCATAGTCTCCCGGAAGCCGTGGAGTTTCTGAAAGGGAACCAAGCCGTTGCGCCGAGCCGGTCGAACCACGACTTGCTGGGGGAGACCAGAACGACGGAGGATGAAGACTATACGGACGTCCGTGGGCAAGACCATGCCAAGCGGGCACTGGAAGTGGCCGCGTCCGGTGGACACAATGTGCTGATGGTCGGCCCGCCAGGCTCCGGCAAGACGATGTTGGCGCGCCGACTGCCCTCGATTCTGCCGTTGCTGGAATCGGAAGAGGCCATTGAAACGACGCGTATTCACAGCGTAGCCGGGCAACTTCCTCCGGATCGGCCGTTGCTCACGGTGCGGCCGTTTCGCGCTCCTCATCACAGCATCTCCGATGCCGGCCTTGTCGGAGGAGGCACGGTACCGAAACCCGGGGAAGTCTCGCTTGCGCATAACGGCGTGCTGTTTCTGGACGAGTCTCCCGAGTTCAAACGGGGCGTGCTGGAGGGACTGCGGCAACCGTTGGAAGATGGGCACGTCATCCTGACCAGAGCAAGCGGCACCCTGAAATATCCCGCCCGATTCATGTTGATCGCCGCGATGAATCCTTGCCCTTGCGGATATTACGGTGATCGAACCAGACCCTGTATTTGTACCGGCACTCAGATCCGCCGGTATCGCGCCAAACTCTCCGGGCCTCTGCTGGATCGGCTGGATATCCATCTGGATGTGCCGCCTGTTCCGGTCCGAGAACTCCGCGTTGAATTGCCCGCCGCAGAGGGATCCGCCGTAATCCGATCGCGAGTCATCACGGCCCGGGAGCGCCAGCGACGGCGCTACCGCAATGACGGAATCTATACGAATGCGCAGTTGAAGCCGCGAATGGTAAAGCGGTATTGTGGGCTCGATCAGCCGGCTCAGGATTTGCTCGAACGAGCGATGGCGAGGTTGCGACTGTCGGCGCGGGCGCATGGGCGTATTCTTCGGGTCGCGCGTACTATTGCCGATTTGGCCGACTCTGATAAGATTGAGTCCGCGCACATCGCGGAAGCCATTCAATACCGTTCATTTGACCGCAATCCCGATATGTGAGGTTTTGGTGACGTCGATGAAAGTGTTTCTCTGGTGGTTTGTCGTCGGCGCGACCATGGCGCTGGCCGTCATCTTGGTGCAAGGCGGCATCAGGGAAGTGATGCAGGCTCAAGGCTCTGTATGGGAGCTGAAACTGGTTGAGCTGCTGACGACGATCATGGGCGGAGGGTTGCTGGGCGGCTGCATCGCGTTGATCCTCGATCGAATCAAGAAATCCTAAGCCAAAGGTATGGGTTCCACCGTGGCTTGGCCATTCACTCATCGGTTGTTGTATCGATCATGTCAAATCAAGCAGCCTTCGCACGGACCTCATTCATGTAACCTGCGCTTTCCAAGTATCCCACTAATCCGGGAGTCATCGTGCAGGTCTCTTCCGTTCCCGTTCGATGCCGACAAGACGACACAGGAGGGGAAGCCTGCTTCTCAGAATCAAGGTATGTCTATTGCTGAAATGGAACCAGCGTAGTACTGTGTCGTCATACACGCTGGGAGAAGTTTGATGCCGCTCACAGTGCGCCTCGATCCGAAAACTGAACGATTGATCCAGCGGCTGGCCCGCAAGCGAGGCCGGAGTAAATCCGAGCTGATCAGAGATGCCATCGACATCCTGGCGAAACGCGCCCAAGAACAGGAACAGACCGAGCGCCCTTATGAGACCGTGCGGGATCTCGTCGGGAGTGTCCGCGGCGGCCCATCCGATCTGTCCGAACAAGCAGGCAATCGGTTCCGGAGGATGCTCCAAGATCGGTCTCGCCGGAGCTGAGGATGGTGCTGGTGGATGCCGGACCGCTGATTGCCTTGATTCATGCCGACGATCATCATCACAAACGGTGCGTGGCTGCGTTCCAGCAACTGACCGAACCGTTAGGAACTGTCTGGCCTGTGCTCACCGAAGCCATGTACCTCCTCGCATTCTCCTGGAAGGCTCAGGAAGCGCTCTGGGAGATGCTCGACCGTGGAGTCATCGTTTTGCTTCCGCTGGGAAACGGCGACGTTTCCCGTATGAGAGAGCTGATGAGGAAATATAGAGATCTCCCGATGGACCTGGCCGATGCTGCATTGGTGGCCGTGGCCGAGCGGGACAAGGTCCGGCGCATCTTCACGCTCGATCGGCGAGACTTCGATGTCTATCGCCCAGCCAAACTGGGCCGGTTTATTCTCCTGCCGAGCTAGGCGCGTCACAGTCGTCAGGTGCTGGGCTGCTTCGAACCGTGTATCCGTGCCGTGACGGATAAATACTCCCATTCAAGAAACCGATTATGAAGGTGGAGGTTGCTTGGGTTGTGAAATAAGTGTATAAACTCCCGCCATAATTCTGCCCGGCACGGTGAACGGGCGGCACTCTTCCATGGCGCTCTTTCACAGCCACATGCCGTTCCAGCGCTCCCTGTCGCCGCACTCTTCTTTGTATTCATTCCGTAATCGTCTTCATGTGCCATGCCGTTCCGGCAGGTCGGGAAGGTAAACGATGCCCCGCAACGACCAGGCGATTCGGCAACACATCGTGCTCACAAAACTGGGATCGTCCCGGCACGGGCTGACCTTGGAACAACTGGCAGAAGGACTCGATCCCTCTATCACTCGGCATCCACGAACGTTGCGCCGGGACCTCGACGCGATCGAATCGGCCGGATGGCCGCTCCTGACCGAGCGAATCGACGGCCGCACGCGCTGGAAACTCCTCGACTGTGTCCGGAATGCCCCGGCTCTCCGCCTGTCTCCTACTGAATTGATGGCACTCGCGCTGAGCCGCCGGCTCGTCGCTCCGCTCGAAGGCACCGCGGTGTATGCCTCGTTGCAATCGGCGTTGAACAAAGCTTCCGCGGCGTTGCCACCCGAAGGGCTTCTGATGGTCCATCAACTCGAAGAGACGTTTTCCGTCGGCCTCGGCCCCCACAAGCAATACAAACACCATCGCGAAGTGGTCGAACGACTCACCCAATCCATCGCCCAGAAGAAGCGGATTCAAATGCGGTACGACTCTGCCTCGCGCGGCAAGGTGACGCGCCGGGAGGTCGATCCCTACCGGCTCTGGTACGCCGCCGGCGGGCTCTACCTGATCGGCTATTGTCATCTTCGCCAAGAGCCGCGCATGTTTGCCGTGGAGCGGATCAAATCGATCACACCGACGGAGCGGCCTTATCAAATTCCACTGCACTTCGATTTCGAAGCGTTTGTCGAGGACTCGCTCACGGTCATGCGAGGGCCGCGCATCGACGTCGAACTGGAATTCGACAAGCCGACGGCAGCCTGGGCCAAACATCGTGTGTGGCATCCGAGCCAAGAGTTGAAACGGCTGCCGGGCGGTAAGCTGCGGATCACGTTGTCTGTCGCCGACAGCCGCGAGCTGGTCGGGTGGATACTCAGCTTCGGCAGCGGGGTGCGGGTGGTGAAGCCGGATCGTCTGCGGGAGGCCGTTGAGGGAGAGGCGCGACGCATTCTACGAAATGGCCATTGAAAGCCTCAGGTCGCAGGGGTGTAGAGATGAAGCCCGGGGATTTTTTTGAAGTGTGTGTCGAGGCTGTAGACGCGGCAGCTCTTCTCGATGGCCAACGCGGCGATGATCAGGTCGGACATTGGCAGAGTGATGCCCCTGCGGAGGAGAGGCGCCGAGAGGTCGCCGGCCTGCGACCATGTGGATCGAGCGACCTCATAATATGGTAGAGCCAGGAGGGCATCGGAGAGCGACTCTCGTTCCGCGGGCATGCGGCACCCCTGGAGCAGCTCAGCCAACACGACACCGACCAGCACCACCTCCTCGGCGTCGATCAGTAAGTCGAGCGCGGCCTTTTCCGGTGAATCAGGACGGTTGAAAAAAGGAATCCAGACGGAGGTATCAACGATGACCATGTCGGCGGCGTTTCAGAGAGACTTGGCGGCGGATCTCGGCCTGCTCCAGCTTGTTCCAGTCCAGGTCGAGATGGAGTGTACCGCTCAGCGACTTCAGCCGTTCCAGCTTCTTTTTGCGGATCAATTCCGCCGCCGCCTGATGAATCGCATCGGTTTTGGTCGTGGCGGCCGTCACGTCCATGAGCTCGCGAATCAGTTGTTCATCCAAATTCAAGGTCGTGCGCATGGTCATCGTCTCACAATATGCCTGTATCGTATGCATAGGAGGTGCAGATGTCAACTGTTCTCATCAGTGCTTCATCACTGCGCCCGGATGAGAATACACCAGAGAACAACCGTCGGGAATGACCTTAGATGTCAAAGGCGGGACGGAGGACTTGGCTTGAAGAGGCGATGCAAAACCTGAATTCAGCACAGAAAGCCTCAAGGGACACATTATTTTGAGAATGGACCTTGGATGTCACATCGTTGTGTGAGACTACGGTCCATTCACGGCTCACACAAGGAGGCATGTATGGAGGAAGAGCAGGCATCCATCAGAGGCGAAGGCGGAAAGCCGGCTGCCTATGTCACGGTCATCCTCGACGAGACCGGATCGATGCAGCACTGTAAGGGAGCGGCCATCGCCGGATTCAATGAGTATCTCAAGGCGCTTCGTCAAGTGCCGACGCCGGTTCGCTTCACGTTGACCCTGTTCAATTCGCAAAAAACGGACGTGCGCTATCACGAGACGCCGGTGGCCGAGGTGCCGGATTTGGCCGAGGCGACCTACCAGCCGACTGCAACGACACCCCTCTACGATGCCGTCGGCCGCACCCTGACTATTGCCGGTAGGGAAGCGCCGCTCGAATCGAAGAAGCTCTGCGCCATTCTGACCGACGGGCTCGAGAACGCCTCCAGGGAGTACACGCGAGACGGTATCGCCCACATGATCCAAGAGTACGAACGTCTCGGCTGGACCTTCGTCTACCTGGGTGCCGATCATGACGCCTGGTCGGCCGGAAGGGACCTCGGCATTTCAGGCGACAATACCGTGCAATTCTGCAAACGGGACACCGGACAGATGTTCGAGCGACTCGGCGAAGCGACCACGAGTTACTTGAGCGGTTCGGTTCGCGAGCCGTCAGGGTTTTGGAAAGGCACGTCAAACAAAGCCGAGGATCATGGCAGTTTGGAAAAGCCGAAAGGAGGCGCGGAATGAGCATCATGTATGCCGTCCTCTTCTTCGCGCTCCGCAGCACCGGTGTATTCGCGGCGGGATTCGATGAGCGCTACGAACGCGAGTACAACATCTTCAATCCCGTGAACAAATATCAGCCGGACAATCCGCTCAATCCGGTCAACACATACGACCCGGACAGTGCATTCAATCCGGTCAACCGGTACGATCCCGGCAATCCCGTGAACCCGATCAATAAGTACAATCCCAACAATCCGTTCAATCCGGTCAATGAATACCATCCGGACAATCCGCTGAACCCAGTGAACAAGCACAACTCCAGCGTGCCGTTTGCGCCGTTGAATGAGAAGAAAGGTCAGAGAATCGGAGCCTGGTAATGGCGAAAACGAGGCAGGAGTGTGTCGCTAACTTTTGGTGTCGGCTGCGTGGAGAACATACTGCAATTCCCCATGAACACCAAGCCG
>NZ_JBLYIG010000483.1:0-2218 GCF_049222245.1 Nitrospira sp. BLG_2
GAGCGGTATGACGCGGCCATTCCGGCCGCGGGCGGGCCGCAGCAGATGGCAGGCGACTATCTCTACTACAGTGGTCGCGCGTCACACTTCGCCGAAGGCAGTTGGGGCATCTTTAGGATTTTGGACCAGGCGGATGCGTCCTTGAAGCCCCTGCCGGGCCGAGAAGCAATCCCCCAATCGGCCAAGTCGGTCTGTCCGGCGGATGCGCCGGTGAAGACCTTCAACGTTTCTGCCATCGATAAGGCGATCCGCTACAACAAGGGAACGCCCGGCGTGATGGAGGTGGATCTGGAGCGGAAGATGGTGTTCGGCAATGAGACAGGAAAGATGTATGTGCTCGAAGGCGAAAAGACGAAGGTGGCTTCGGGCGGTCTTGAGCCAAGCCCGCTGACTTTGCACGTCAACGTGGGCGACTGCATCAAGGTCAATCTCAAGAATGAGATGGCCAAAGATCGGGCCGGGTTCCATGTGGACAATCTGGCCTACGACCCCAAGGAATCGATGGGGATTAATGCGGGCAACAATCCCGGCGACCAGACGGTGGCGCCGGGGCAAAGTCGGACGTACACCTATTATGCCCATCCGGAGTTCGGCGAGAATGCGGCGCTGATTCAGGATTGGGGGAACGTGATCGAGAATCCACGAAACGGTCTCTTTGGAGCGATCATCATCGGTCCGAGGGGATCCCAGTATCGCGATCCGGTCAGCGGCGAAGATCTCGCGCAGAAGAGTTCATGGCGCGCGGACGTGATTGTGGATCGAAACGTGCCGGGCAACGACGACCGGCAGAACTATCGGTCGTTCGCGCTTCTGTTCCAGGATGAGGATAACATCATCGGCACCAGCTTCATGCCGTACATCCAAAAAGTGGCGGGAGTGACGGCCGTGAACTATCGGTCGGAGCCGACGGACTATCGAACCGAGAAGGGCTGCGCGTACAGCGAAGTCTTCGCCTGCGTCAAGGCCGGGGATCAGCCGGTGACGCCGACCATCGCGGCGCATGTCGGGGATCCGGTCGTCATTCACGTGCTGGGAGCTTTCAGCGAGCAAGTCCAGCTGTTCAGCGTCTCCGGACATGAATGGAAGCACGAGCCCTATTTGGCCGGCGCGGATCTTGTCAGCACTATGGAATTCGGCGGGTCCGAGGTCATCAATGCCTGGCTGCACGGCGGAGCCGGCGGGCCGAACGGCGTGGCAGGCGACTATCTCTGGCTCAACCAGCGGCCTGGATACCTCGATGCGGGTCATTGGGGAATGCTGAAGGTCTTGGACCGTGACAACCGCGTGATTCTTCCGCTGAGCGGTCGAGTCCCGGCTACTCAACAGGCCAAGGACCAACCACCGGTGAAATCGATACCGGTATCCAGACAGGCCAAGTAGGCCGGTCCGACATCGAAGAGGCGGAAACCCGGCCAGTGAGGCCGGGTTCCCCCAGGTCGTTTCTTGTCGATGAATTGATGTGCTTGAATTCATCCATTGACGAACCCATGAAGGTCTGCGGTTTCCCCACATCGGTTGAGTGGGTGATGTTCTGGTTCATGCTTATCGTCATGGCCGGCTCGGTGCGAACCGCGATGGCGCTTGATTTTTCGGCCGAGCGAATCGTAAAAAACGGTGAATCAGTCGTCACAGCCCATGTGAACGCCAAGGACGATCGCTGGCGACTTGAGTTTTCCCAACCTCAGCGCGGCGCCAGCGTGATCATCGTACGAGCGGATCTCGGGACCACCTGGCGGATCTTCTCGAGGCGGCGGCAGTATGTCGAGGAACCGATGACAAGCGATCATCGATTAACAATGAGCGAGAAGATGGAAGGAGAAATCTCGCGGGAGTTCGTAGGGAACGAAACACTGAACGGCTATTCCACGGAGTTGTTCGAGATCACAGTTGCAGGGAACGGGCAAACTCATCAATACTATCGATGGATAACCAAGGCCGAACGGTTTCCACTCAAGACAGTGAGCAAGCAGGGAAAGTGGTCGGAAGAGTTTCGCCGGTTGATCTTCACCGAACAGTCTCCATTGTTGTTCGAGCTCCCGCAGCGATTGGATCCGGCCGATCAATCGGCAGGGACGCAACATTGAGCGCGCGACCGGAGGGGATATGAGACAAGCGTTTTTGAGAGGACTGTGGCTGGCCGCCTGTCTGCCGATTATTCTGACATCGGGACCTCGCGCAGATGCCCGAGCGTATGAATCAGGGAACGTGGAGGATGGCG
>NZ_JBLYIG010000484.1:0-5230 GCF_049222245.1 Nitrospira sp. BLG_2
ACTCTAACCAGCACGCGAGGCGAAATAGGCTGCGGGCCAATAGGGTGATAGGCCGCCGGGTGGGCGGGGTTCTCTGGAACGGATCAATTTGACACGCTTATGTATTTCACGGAGAATCCGTCAGATTTTGCGCGGTTCGGAATGAGGAACTACACGTGATAGGCTGCCAGCACGCGCAGGGCCCTGGCGGCTCACTTAATAGTTAGGCTTCTGATCGCAATGTCATGCACAGGCTGGGCAATAGCCGTCGACAGTACTGGGTAAGTTCGGAGGCCAGAGCGTATCATGGGTGACGACGGCTCAGCACCGCCGAGAGTGTTGTTTGTTTGCACTGGTAATACCTGTAGAAGCGTGCTCGCCGAATACCTCGGTCGCCATATGTTCGGGAAGGCAGTGATGTTTGAGTCGGCGGGCATCAGGCCACAGCCTGCAAAGGACGCAGACAACGCGGTTTGCACGCTCAAGCAGAAGTTCAACATCGACGCATCCGATCACGTTCCGAGAGATGTCAGGGCAGTGGAACTGTCGCGATTCAGTTTAATCATCGCGCTGGACAAAGAAGCAGTCAGGGTTGTACGTGGACTCGGAGCACAAGAGTCGACCTTGAAACTCTGGAAGGTTCAAGATCCTTACGGCGACGATCTCACGGCGTACGGTCGTGCTGGTCTTGAAATCATGAAGAAGCTCAAACAGCTTAGGGCTTCCGGTCAGGATAGCGACTAAGCCTAACATCCAAATGGAGCCGACGCACCTATCGTTCGGTTCGATTTTGTCGCCGCGGCACGCGGCTCATTTGTCGCGTTATGCGTATTGAATTCGACCGATGAGCAAATCCGTAAATCAGCACTGGGTGCCTCAGTTCTATCTTAGGGAGTTTTCAACCCCGGCAACAAGACAGGCAGAAGAAGCCCAAGTCTGGATATTCTCGAAACAAGACTCGGACGGTGTCGAGCGGCTCACAAATGTTCGGAATGTTTGTGCAAAGCGCTATCTCTATTCTCCGCGTGATGAGTTCGACCAACGTAGCTGGGAGGTTGACGATGAGCTTCAAGGTGTTGAGTCCTTGCTGGCGCAAATATGGCCCCAAGTAGCTTCGGATTTCATCGACCTTGGCAATGAAACCATCCGCAAGGCTTTGGCCTTATTCGTTGCTACTATACATATACGGCACCCTGATAACCGGAGGGTTCTAAAGTCAGTTCATCAGCAGATCGTTGAAAACCTCGACAAACTTCCCAAGAAAGCAGACGGCTCTCCCAACGTAGATAACTTTATTTGCAAAGACGAAAAATTCGAGATCGACACCTCAGGCTGGGAATCCTACAAGAAGTGGGGCGAGCACGAGCATCATCGCTTCTTCGTGGAAACAATCCGAGCGGAATCCGGCAATCTGGCCAAGATACTGCTGAAGAAGCGTTGGTCGGTTGTTTTTGCGGATAATGAGCATTTCATTACTTCAGATAAGCCTGTTGGGGTTCAGCACAGATCGAGGGAAGTCTTTGGTATTGGTACAACTGGTGCAGTGGTAAGTTTCCCGCTGTCTCCTACGCGGATTCTAATGATGGACGATCAGCATCAAGAACCAGCCAACCAGTACTATCCGCTGAAACCCGACAATGTGGGAGCATTCAATTACGGCATCTGGCATGCTGGAGCCCGGTTCATGGTTACAGGCCGGCCAGTCACCGAAGTGTTGTCCGAAATCATGGGATGGGCAGAGAGTAAAGGATGCGCATAACAAAGCGTTGCAGGTGACGTCTGGCCCGCTGTGCGCGCTAGTCGCACCTGAACGCTGGCGTTAGCCCTTCAATTGAGCCATGTCCAAATTCATACCTCCTAAGTACAAAGAAACACAGTTCCATTGCGTATATTGCGGCGTTTTCGCCAAGCAGCGCTGGGGCGATCTTTACTTTGGCTATCAAGGTACCAACGAAGCCGAAATTGATGTCTGCCGTTGTGACCATTGTGGCAAGGTCAGCTATTGGTACAGCGAGAAGCTTGTCGTTCCTGCGTCGTCCACGGCGCCACCTGCACACGAGGACACACCACAGCAGATACTCGGCGAGGTTGAAGAGGCGCGGGCCATTGTTGCAGCATCACCGCGTGCGGCTGCGGCGTTGCTGCGCCTAGCCATACAGAAACTGATGCCAGTTTTGGGAGAAAAAGGCGAAAACATCAACGACGATCTCAAAGCCTTGGTCGGTAAGGGCTTACCTGTCCAGGTGCAGATGGCCTTTGATTACTGCCGCGTGGTCGGCAACAACGCAGTCCATCCCGGAGAGATCGACCTCGATGACACTCCGGAGGTAGCGCAGAACCTCTTTGAAATGCTCAATTTCATCATCGAGGATCGCATTACGAGACCAAATCACATCAAAGCGCTGTATCAGCAGCTTCCAGAAGTGTCGCGTGCGGCAATCGAGAAGAGAGATGGCAAGAAGGGCTAACAACTCGGTCAACCGGACGCAAATCCCGCTACGCGGTCTTTGCGCCGGTTACCTCGGGCGTTAGGCGTACCCAATCCGAAAATCTGGCTGCATGCATAGCTCGGCTGGAGTGTGGTTCATGGACACCGGAACCGCCAAGGGCTGGTTTGAGAAAGAACGCCGTGGTGGACCTTGTGCGCCGTAACGTATAAGGTTACAGTTGTTACCGTGATCCGCGGGTTCAAGCACAGGGGGTTGGGACGGTTTTTCGAGACGGGCAGCAAAGCCGGTATCCAGGCTCGACACGCGGAACGGCTTCGCCTCGTCTTGGCTCAACTGAATGCGGCCACAGCTCCGCGAGACATGGCATTGCCCGGTTTGGACCTTCATCCGCTGAGGGGTGACCGCAAGGGTGCCTGGGCCGTATCGGTCAGCGGGAACTGGCGGGTCACGTTTCGGTTTGTCGGGAAAGACGCCGACTCGGTTGATTATGAGGATTATCACTAGCGAGGTGGTCACGATGCGCATGCATAATCCCCCCCACCCAGGGGCAATCATCAAGAGCCTCTGTCTGGACCCACTTGGTGTCAGTGTCACGCAGGCAGCTCAGGCGCTGGGTATCAGCCGAAAAACCTTGTCTGCCATTCTGAATGGTCGTGCGGGCGTCAGTCCTGAAATGGCCGTTCGCTTGTCCATGGCATTTGGCACGTCGGCTGAGAGCTGGCTGAACCAGCAGACCCAGTATGACCTCTGGCACGCCGAGCAACGCCGCAAACAGCTTCGCGTGTCGAAGCTTGCGGTGTAGTCAGACGTCTCACTGGTTTCTCCAGCCGACTACTTGCAACGGCGGCTGAGCCTCGACGTTGGACGTCACCATTTCGGCAGCGCTACTATCGCGGAGCCGCCGCAGCAGGCAGGAAGGACGTGGCGTCGGATCATGGTCACAGACTTACGAACGATAGGAGAATGCAATGAAACCGCTTTTGGGGGTCGTGTCAGCTCTCTTGCTGAGCGTGACGAATCTGGCACTGGCCCAATCCAACCAGCCCAACATACTGGTCGTCTGGGGTGACGACATCGGCTTCTGGAACGTGAGCGCCTATAGTCGTGGCGCGATGGGTTACCGCACGCCGAACATCGACCGCATTGCCAGGGAAGGCGCGATCTTCAGCGACCACTATGGGCAGCCGAGCTGCACGGCTGGACGCGCGGCGTTCATCACGGGTCAGCTGCCGATTCGCTCGGGCATGACGACGGTAGGCCTACCCGGTGCGGCTCTGGGACTGAAGCCGCAAACCGCCACGCTCGGGGAGGTCCTGAAGACGCAGGGATACGCCACTGGGCAGTTCGGCAAGAACCATCTCGGGGATCGCAACGAGCACCTGCCCACGGTGCATGGCTTCGATGAGTTCTTCGGCAACCTCTATCACCTGAATGTCTCCGAGGAACCGGAAATGGACGGCTACCCCACCGACCCGGCGTTTTTCGGGAAGTTTGGCCCGCGTGGCGTTCTGCACTGCCATGCCACGCCGACCGAACAGCCGGGCGAAGACCCACGCTTCGGCAAGTGGGGCAAGCAGCGGTGCGTGGATACCGGGCAGCTCACGAAAAAGCGCATGGAACGCATCGACGAGGAGTTCATCGCCGGGGCGAACACGTTCATGGAAAAGGCCGTGGCCGCGAAGAAACCCTTCTTCGTCTGGCTATCGACCAGCCGCATGCACGTCTTCACGCACACGCCACCTGAGTACCTCGAACGCTGTAAGAACTACACCTCGGGCGTTGATCCGCATTGCGCCGGCATGGTTCAGCATGACGAGAACGTTGGCGCCGTCCTGAAGAAGCTTGATGAGCTGGGCATCGCCAACAACACGATCGTCCTTTACTCGACGGACAACGGCCCGGAACACTCGACGTGGCCATACGGCGCGACGACTCCTTACCGCAGCGAGAAGATGACCACCTGGGAAGGTTCCATCCGCGTGCCGATGATGGTTCGCTGGCCGGGGAAGATCCCCGCCGGAACGGAACTCAACGGCGTTCAGTCGCACGAGGATGTCTTCGTCACGCTCGCCGCGGTGGCTGGCGCGACGGATGTGAAGCAGCGCCTCGCCAAGGGTGACGCCCTGGGAACCGGCGTGGCCAATCTGGGACAAAATGGGGTCGGGCATGAGTATTGACTTATCACCGCCGAACTCCCTTTACTCAAGGACATCAAAGCAGATACTCCTGGCACGCCGACACCTGCGACTCCACCCGACCTTGGAACGAGACCCTCTCAATGAGTCAGAGAGGAATTGAGAGGAATTGAGGGTCAGGGCTTGCAGTCACACATCGCGTTGGAGTCGAGTTCCAGCATGGCTCGCCCACTCGTCTGGAGTTTCCCCACGCCGTCCACCATCTGACTGGACGCGGAGACTCCCACATCACGTCATCCAGCGCGGCAATAATCGGCAACCTGTCTTTCTTGCGCCGAAGGCCTATCAGGCCTTTGTCGAGTGTCTGCTCGTGGCCAAACAGCAATGCCGGGTACGGCTCCATGCATCCGTGCTCATGACCAACCATATTCATCTCTTGATGGAACCGGAGCACGAAGGCGATCTGAGTCGTTTCATGCAGAGCGTTGGGCGACGCTATTTCCGGTATTTCAATGCCGACCATGAACGGACGGGCCCTGGGACGACCAGATCCTCTTCTTGATGAGGACTCCTGGTACGTGACGTTGGGAGACAACCCACAAGCCCGAGCGAGCGCCTATGCCAGCCGGCTTGAGGACTCATTGCCTGACCATGAATGGGATCGCA
>NZ_JBLYIG010000485.1:0-11724 GCF_049222245.1 Nitrospira sp. BLG_2
GTTGGTTTGCCCTTCGAGGCTGGGCTTTCAACCGGCTGTACGATCGACTGTTCGTCCGCCCCTACCTTGAAGCAGCGAGCGCGAGTCGGCACGATCTGTTCGATCGCGCATACGATCGGTTGTTGGTGCGTCCATTCCTCAGATTGGCTCAGATCAATAAGGATGATCTCGTTGATCGTCTCTACGATGGCCTCATGCGGCTGGGCCGGTTCGCCCATGAGCTGTTTCAGCGCATGCAGACGGGAGAAGTCCGTTGGTATGCGACGGTTCTGGCCGCAGGGTCGGTCACGATCGTCGCCCTCATCATATGGGGGTAAGGGGCAGAGGTAGGAGGATCACATGATACTCGCTTGGCTGATCATGATTCTCCCGCTCGCGGGCATGCTGGCATGGCTGTCCGAGCGCTGGGGACCGCGCTGGCCTCGTTGGATCGCCTTGGCGGCTTTGTCCGTCGATCTTGTCCTCGGCCTGGCCCAGTGGCTTACGTCCGCCGATCAACTCCAACTCTCCCGCCATGATGCCTGGATGGCAGAGGTGAATATTCCCTGGATCCCCCGTTTCGGAATCAGTCTCCATCTCGCGTTGGACGGATTGAGCCTCTTATTGGCCCTATTGACCCTGTTTCTCGGTATCGCGGCAGTCGCGGCTTCCTGGAGCGAGATCCGAGAACGAGTGGGATTCTTCCATTTCAATGTGTTGTGGGTTCTGGCCGGGGTGCTGGGCGTCTTTATGGCCATGGACCTCTTTCTTTTCTTTGTGTTTTGGGAAGTCATGCTCGTGCCGATGTACCTGCTCATCAGCATCTGGGGCCACGAACGCCGCGCCTATGCGGCGATTAAGTTTTTTATCTTCACTCAGGCCGGCGGTCTCCTGATGCTGATTGCGATCCTGGGCCTCTCGGTCATCCACTATCGGCAGACAGACGTCGTCACGTTCAATTACTTGGAGTTGCTGGGCACCACGATCGATCCGAACACGGAACTCTGGCTGATGCTGGGATTCTTTGCCGCCTTCGCCGTCAAGCTCCCGGCCGTGCCGATTCACACGTGGCTTCCCGATGCCCACACCGAGGCGCCGACAGGCGGCAGTGTCATCTTGGCCGGACTGCTGCTGAAGACCGGCGCGTATGGACTGCTGCGGTTCGCCATCCCGCTGTTCCCGGATGCCGCCATGACGTTTGCGCCGATCGCCATGCTGATCGGCGTGATCGGAATTCTGTACGGCGCATTGTTGGCCTTCGCGCAGCACGATTTCAAGCGGCTCGTGGCTTACAGCAGCATCGCGCATTTGGGATTCGTCCTATTGGGCATTTTTGCCTGGAATACGCAAGCTTTGGAGGGGGCCGTCATGCAGATGCTCGCGCACGGCATCAGCACGGGCGCCCTATTCATTCTCGCCGGCGCATTACAGGAACGCCTCCACACTCGCGACATGCGCCGCATGGGAGGACTCTGGGGAACGGTGCCGAAACTGGGAGGCATCACGCTCTTTTTTTCGATGGCGTCTCTGGGGATGCCCGGACTGGCCAATTTTATCGGGGAATTCCTCATACTGCTTGGAACCTATCATACCAGCGTCCCGCTGGCCGTGGCGGCGACGGTGGGCATCGTGGGAGCAGCCGTCTATTCACTCATCCTGATTCAACGAACCTTTCATGGCCACAACACTGAAGGCTGGAAGGTTCCGGATCTCTCGCGCCCCGCTGTTGCCTTGCTCGGTGTCATGATGGTGCTGCAACTCTGGATGGGACTCCATCCGCAGCCGGTGCTGAACACGGCATATCCGGCTCTCATCAGTCTCCAAGCCATCGTGGACGGCTCCCAGACCGTCTCGGCGAAATAGTCATGGTGACCGAGGATTTTCTCGCGCTCTTGCCGATTTTGCTGACGACGGCCACCGCCCTCGGGGTCATGATGATGGTGGCCTTTCGCCGCCATCATCTGATCACTGTCCTCACGGCCGTGTTTGGATATGGAGCGGCCTTCGCTGCGATCTTCCTTGCGGTCTCGGCAGCGCCCCGCCGCGTCACGTCGCTCCTCATCGTGGACTCGTACGCGCTCTTTTACATGGGGGTGATTCTGGTCGCGAGCGGCATCGTCGCCGCGCTCTCTTACGACTACCTGGAGAAAAGAAACGGGCAGCGCGAGGAATTCTATATCTTATTGCTCCTCGCGACGGTGGGCGCCGAAACCATGGTGGCCGCCGGTCATTTTGCATCGTTCTTTCTCGGCCTGGAGCTCCTTAGTGTGGCACTCTATGGGTTGATCTCGTACAGCCGGGAGGACTCTCGCTCGATTGAGGCCGGCATCAAATATTTGATGCTCTCCGCCGCATCGTCCGCTTTTTTGCTCTTCGGCATGGCCTTGATTTACCATGAGTCGGGAACTCTCCAATTCGCCCGCATGGCGATGCCGATCGTTGAGACGAATGCCGGTGCGCAAGGGATCGCCTTTCTCGCGGGAGTGGCGCTCATGATCACGGGTCTCGGGTTCAAGCTGGCGGTAGTCCCGTTTCATATCTGGGCGCCGGATGTGTATGAGGGAGCCCCGGCCCCGGTGACCGCCTTTGTCGCCACGGTATCCAAGGGCGCGGTGGTCGCGCTGTTGTTGCGGTTTTTTGTGCAGATCGACAGCCATCGGTACCCGTCGTTGTTGCTGACACTGAGCCTGATCGCGATTGCCTCCATGTTCGTCGGCAATCTCCTGGCGTTGCTGCAAGAAAACGTCAAGCGCATACTGGCCTATTCAGCCATCGCGCATTTCGGCTATATCGTGGTGGCGTTCGTGGCAAGCGGGCAATTGGCGGCGGAGGCGATCACCTTCTATGTCGTCGCCTATATTGTGACAGCGCTCGGCGCGTTCGGCGTTGTAACCGTTCTTTCCAAGGGAACGAGGGATGCCGATACGTTGGAAGATTATCGAGGGTTGTTCTGGCGTCGGCCGGCCCTGGCCGGTGTTTTTACTCTCATGCTGCTGTCGCTCGCGGGCATTCCGATGACCGCCGGGTTTATCGGCAAGTTTTTCATCATCTCGGCTGGCGTGCAGTCAGCCTTGTGGATGCTGATCATCCTGCTGGTGGTCAACAGCGTGATCAGCCTGTTCTATTACCTCAGAATCATCATCGCCATGACCGCCGATCTCCCATCACAGGTGTCCATCCATGGATCCGCCCAGGCCTTATCCTGGGAAGGTCCGGCGCTTCTGGCAGCGCTCACGGTCCTGCTCGTGTGGCTCGGCCTCTATCCACAGGGGTTCATTGCTCTCATTCAACACATATCCGAAGGGATGATGGGATAGTGACCTTCCCAGGCCAGCCTTAAGCCAGGGTGCTCAATAACTGTCTCGGCACGTTGTAAGCCATCTTCCCCGTCTCCTCACTCGATCGCCTCGGATTGGAACGTGTTCCGCACATCCCCTTCAATCTCTGATCGCATTGTCGCAGCAACTCCACGTCTCTATTTGACCATCGGACAGACTGCCCATTCATGGACAAGTTGTGTATGCGTTTCACACTGAGGATTGATGTGTCCGCGGTCGAACCTGTCAACAACTTCTAAGGCTGCGAAGTTATTTAGCAGGACGCAACGTCACACGAGCCGCTCACAGAAAGTCGCGGGTTCCAAACTTGCTAAAACAAGAGAGATGAAGTGAAATCTCTTGCTGCGTCTTGCTGAATCGCAAAGGAGACACACATGCATCAATCAATCCCGACAACCATGCGTGCCGCCGCGCTGGATCGCTTCGGCGGTATCGAGACCATTACGATGCGCCGGCTCCCCGTGCCCGAAGTCGGACCGGACGAGGTGCTGATCCGAATCGAGTCGGCCGGCGTGGCCCAGTGGGATCCGTTCGAGCGAGAGGGCGGATTCGCCAAGCTGTCGAAGACCGCGCCGACGTTCCCATATGTGCTCGGTTCCGATGGCGCGGGGATTGTCGCCGCCGTCGGCCAGCAGGTCAAGAGCGTTAAGAAAAGGAGATCGCGTGTATGCCGCGGCCCTTGCAAATCCCAAAGGTGGCTTCTATGCCGAGTACGCCTCCATGAAGAACGAGTATGTCTCGCGCATTCCCGACAAGCTCTCCACCGAACAGGCTGGCGCCGCGCTCTCTGACGGCATCACAGGCTTGCGCGGCTTGGACGACATCCTAAACCTCAAACGGGGTGAGTCGGTCATGATCTTCGGAGCAAGCGGAGGGATCGGGCATATGGCCGTGCAACTGGCCAAGCCCATGGGCACGCGAGTCTTCGCGGTCGCGTCCGGTGGCGATGGCATAGCGTTGGCAAAACGGTTGGGTGCGGATGTCGTGGTCGATGGGCACAAGGACGATGTGTTGGCAGCCGCTCGCAAGTTCGCTCCGGATGGTCTTGATGCCGCCCTCCTCACCGCCGGTGGTGAAGCGGCCGAGCGAGCGCTGACAGCGGTGCGCGACGGCGGGCGTGTTGCCTATCCCAATGGCATCGAGCCTGTGCCGAGAGCACCGTCGGGTGTGACGATCATCTCTTATGACGGTGAACCCGACCGACACATTGTCGAGAAGCTCAACCGTTTGATCGAGGCCGGCCCGTTCGAGGTCCACATCGCCCGTACATTTTCCCTTGACCAGGCGACCGACGCGCATCGGGCGCTTAATGAGCACTACGTGGGCAAGCTGGCGCTAAAGCCGAGCTGAACGGATAAAAAGGAGTGAATAATATGGCGACACAAACCGATCCGGTCTGCGGAATGCAGGTGGACGAAGAGAGCTCCGCCGGGGCATCCGAATACAAAAGAACTACCTATTATTTCTGTTCGCAAAGCTGCAAACAGAAGTTCGACGCAAACCCGGAGCAGTATGCCGGACAAGCCAGGTAAACGGGATCGAACGTGAGATCGGGAGTCGAAAGGTCAATGTCCAGCCGTGAAGCCGACGAACGCTTGTGATCGGCGATCGCCACATCGACGGCGCGGCCTGGTTCTCCCCTAACCCGATGGAAGACGCCGTGAAGGCGCGGCGGCTGATTGTGTGTTCCGCATCAGAATATTGTGCTCGAAGTCGATGGCGAAAAGGCCGCATGAGCCGGCGTTGCACGCGCATGGTCGAGACCAACGGAGAGACAAGGTCCTATCCGACCTCCAATAGAAAAGGAGCACGCCTATGGCCGTCAGCCTGAACCATACGATCGTTGCCGCGCAAAACAAAAAGAAGGCGGCGCTATTCTTGACTGAAATCCTGGGCCTCCCTCCGCCCTCGCTGCTTGGTCCGTTTGCAGGAGTAACGGTCGGCGATACCTCGCTGGACTATATGGAAACCGACGACGAGATCGTATCCCAACACTATGCCTTCCTGGTGAGCGAGATCGAATTCGACCAGATCTTCGAACGGATTCGTGAACGACGCCTCACCTACTGGGCCGACCCCTACCGCCAGGAACGCGACCAGATCAACGGCTGGGACGACGGACGCGGGCTCTATTTCGAGGATCCGAACGGCCACCTGCTGGAGATCATCACCCGCCCGTACGGTAGCGGTGGTCCAGCAGCGTCGCGACCTCACCCGTTGGTTGCGCGGAGCCTGGAACCGGAAAATCAACAAGCCGACTCCGGGCGTCGAGGAAAGAGTGGCGGAGGCAGGCTTGCCACCGCGGAGCAACAGGGTCGGCAGGGCGAATAGCAAGCGGATGGAGAAACTCGCGCCATCGTTAAAGGCGCGATAGAGCATACTCTACGATCATTCGCTAGAGCATCTCCTAGTTACATCGCGACGAATGGTTTGTTTGTTTGACTCATGGATCTGATGGTCTTTTCGGTAAATCCCCAATCAACGCCAAGCGCGCCTTCAACGCAACGATGAAGATGTCAAAGATCGACATCGCCGCGATTGAAGCCGCGCAAAGGGGTGATTGCCATGCGAACGGCAAACCCGATAAGCCACGTCCCGGTAAATGAGCTGCGGCATGACATTGACAGGCCCTCTTCATCTATACTTTTTGCTGGTCGCATGTCTGATCACAATGCCGGTGGCCCCCACCACCGCTCACCAGGCCGCCCAATCCCCATCCAACCCGGCGAACCAGGACGAGTTGGGAACGGTTGATTTCCCGACTTCCACTCGATCGAGAGAAGCCCAAGCACATTTCCTGCGCGGTGTCGCCGCCTTGCATTCATTCTGGTATCCGGTCGCGCTTGAGGAATTTCGCGCGGCCACCAAGATCGATCCCGACTTTGCCATGGGCTACTGGGGGGAGGCCATGGTCCAGAATCATCCGCTTTGGGGTGACCCGCAGGAAACCGAGGCGGCGCGCCGGGCTCTTGCGCGGATCACCATGACACCGGAACTCACCGTCCGTGAACGGGCGTACATCGAAGCAGTCACCGTTCTCTATGGTGAAGGAAACAAATCGTCTCGCGATCGGGCCTATGCGAGGGCCATGCAGAAGGTGTATCGCGACTATCCCGACGATATCGAAGCCGCATTGTTCTACGCCCTGGCCCTCCTGGGAAGCGCCGGAGATGGACTGCAGGGATCGCAGAAGCGCCTGCTCGCCGGCATGATTGCGTCAACCGTGTTCGGGCAGCAACCTCATCATCCCGGCGCGGCTCACTATGTCATTCACGCGTATGACAATCCCAAGGATGCTCATCGCGCCCTCGACGCCGCGCTCCTCTACGCCGACATCGCCCCCGCCGCTCCGCATGCGCGACACATGCCCGCCCATATCTTCGTCCAGCTGGGCATGTGGCCGGAAGCAGTCGCATCGAACCTGGCGGCTTGGGAGGCGTCGGACGCATGGGTCATGCAGAACGGGCATTCGCCGAGCAAACGCGATTATCATAGCCTGCAGTGGATGCAGTACGCCTACCTGCAATTGGGTCGGTACGAAAAAGCCGAGAGCCTATTGGACACCATGAGAAAGAGTTGGGCTGGATTCCCTAAGGACCAGCCGCGCAGTCTGTACGATGGCGGCTATATCTTGGCCAGGATGGCGGCATCCTATCTGGTTGAAACGCAACAGTGGGATAAGGCTGAAGCGATCCTCGGCCCGGCGCTTCCACTGAGCACCGGCGAATCGCCGGGAGCCGACACGTCTTCCAAAGCGTTTGCGACTCTCGCTCAGACCCCTATCATATTTGCCCGCGGGCTTGCCGCGGCGATGGAGAGGTCGGCGCTCCAAGCTCAAGAAAGCATCACGGCATTGCGGGCGATCAGCAGAGAGCCCGGTCCGGATTCCATGCCGTTCATGAAGGAGCTACGTCGCTCCGCTGAACTTCAAACCATGAAAATCGCCGCCGCGCTCGACATCGCGCAAGGGAAGCATGATGCCGCGATCAGAAAGATGGAACAGGCGACGGCACTCATCGATGCGGCCCCGCCGTCCGGGCCGCCGCCGTCGATCAAGCCGGTCCACGAACTATTCGGTGAAATTCTGTTGCGGGCCGGCCGGCCCGACGCCGCTGCCAAGCACTTTGACAAGGCGCTTGATCGTCACCCTGCTCGAGCTCGTTCTCTGCTGGGAGCGGCGGCGGCCGCTACGCAGAACGGAGACTCCCGCCAGGCGCTGACACTGTATTCGAAGTTCATCGATCAATGGCAGCACGCTGATCCACAGTTGGCCGAGCTTCAGGAGGCGCAAATGTATTTCCGGCAGAGTCGGGCGGAAGACGAGCATTGAGACGGAATCGCCCTCTCGGGCTTCGTTTCCTCAGTCTGTTGCTCGTCGCATTGGCGCATGTGCTGGAGCTGCAGAAAATGATATGAAACGCTATGCATAAGGTGAATCAAAGCTGATAAATAATCCAAAAAGCTTGGGAGGAACGTCCTCGTAAGGGGTACTGGATGACAGGCGGTTCATGAAAGGAGACCCATCATGGGAACCAAAGCCAAACCGATTCCCACAGGCTATCACACTGTGACACCGGTTCTGACCGTTCACGGGGCAGCCAAGTTGATCGACTTCCTGAAACAGGCGTTCGACGCAAAAGAAACCTTCCGTCTCCCCGGCCCGGACGGCGCGGTCATCCACGCCGAGGTGAAAATCGGCGATTCGATGATCATGCTCGGAGAAGCCACCGACCAATGGAAACCGATGCCGGCCACGGTCGCGCTCTATGTCGAAGACGCGGATGCCTGGTATCAGCGCGCGCTTCGGACCGGCGCCACATCCGTCAGAGAACCGAGCGATCAGTTCTATGGCGATCGCAGCGCAGGCGTCAAGGACTTTGCCGGTAACCACTGGTGGATTCACACACGCATAGAAGATGTGCCGCCGGATGAGATCAGGAAACGCGCCGAAGTGTGGATGAAGCAGAAGGGCTCGTGACCGTCTGATGGAGAACGATGCAGGCCGATCGTCGATGCAGAAGATCGGGTGTTGCTGTAATGAAGTCGGTGTATCCAAGCTGCATGAACAGGGTTCAAAGAGGCTTGTCTATCGAGTATGGACCTGTACGCGCGGAGATTGTCGGACCGACAAGACCGCCTCCCATCATCCAACGCGCATCCCTCCGCAAGCCATGTCTGGTTTACTCTCCGTGGCTGTCTTTCGTCTCCTTCAAGGCGGCACCAAGACCGGCTTCCGCATAGGCGCCGTACGCAGCGACCAGGAGCCCCTTGGTGCCATCCGGCCCTTCCAATGCATAGAGCACTGATGAATCATCGGGATCGGACATGCCTTCGAAACGATAATGGTCAACAATTCGCAGGTCTTCTCCCTTATAGGAACGACCTTCGGCGGCAATCGTGCGGGTCTTCTCGTCGTACGTGAAATGCGCCGCAAAGCCAAGCCGCCGCAAGGCCTCGACGGCTTGAGAGAGAGTCGAATAGAGATGCTTCGGCATTATTCAATGATCCAGATTGCCAGACCCTTCGCATCATAGAACAGACGGTCTGTTACACCGCGCATGATGGATCAGCATCGACTCATACCGCTTGGTCTCTTACCATACCCCACGCTTTTATCGCTGTTGCGCGACAACAGCCGGCGGAAGTCTCAGTTCCGTGGCGACATCTTATCGATCGCCGTAACCATGACGTAACTGGTGCTCTCCCTGGAAGTCGGATTCACGCGAGGTGGAGCTATTGAGATTCGTGAGGTGCCCGCCTGTCGCACGCCGACATAGATGCAGACGACCGATAGGATCTGCACGCCGATCTGGAAGAAGCCGATTTCGTGTTGGTTTTTCCCCTAAATGGAAGTTCATCTGCGTCTGGTCGGAACCGCAGCGAGCCTCAGCATATTCAAAGATCGCTTCGTTTGTCCTGACCCTCTCGAAGAATGATATGGACGTTTTTCCACGCCTGCCAGAGGATTACCGAGCGTATGGAACAGGAGCGATCTGTTGTGGTAAAAAATTTGGTGCAGTTGCCGCGATAATACTTGGGTGTACGCTGCCGTCTGAACCGGAAACCGAACTCTTTCCCGCGCCGCAGGCAAAGAACTGACCGGCGCTCCAGGTAATCTTATGCTCCATCGACCTCAATTCCACCTACCTCCTCATATCTATCCTCCGGATGAGTGGAACCTTATCGAGAAACAGTTCATGCCCGAGTTGCTTGAGCAAGACGAGACCATGTTTGCGCTCGGAAACGGCTATCTTGGTATGCGGGGGTGTTTCGAGGAAGGAGGACCAATCGGCCAGAACGGCACCTTTATCAACGGTTTTTACGAGAGCTGGCCGATCATATACCCCGAAGAAGCCTATGGCTTGGCGACGACAGGGCAAACGATCGTCAATGCGACCGACACCAAGATCATCAAACTGTACGTGGACGATGAGCCGTTTTGGCTACCCCATGCCAATGTCGGGAGTTTCAATCGGCGATTGAATATGCGGTCCGGAACATTGGACCGCGACATTCTCTGGGAAACACCGTCGGGAAAACGTGTGTCGATCACATCGCGCCGGCTCGTGTCCTTCGAGCACCGCCATCTGGCGGCCATTTTCTACCAGGTGACGATGTTGGATGCGGCCGCTCCGATCGTGCTCTCCGCCGAAATGATCGCGAACGAGCCCGCGAAAAGGCAAAACAATCATGATCCTCGACAATCGAAAGTGTTTGTTGAGAAAGTTCTCCATCACCGTATCAGCTATGCGAAAGACCGCCGGATCGTCCTGTGTCACGCCACGAACAAGAGCGGAATGATACTGGCTTGCGCGACCGATCATGTCCTGGATACTTCCTGCCAGGCGACGTGGACGGCTCGTTACACTGAAGATGCGGGCCAAGTAGTCGCGACCATCGATGCGATGCCCGGCCAGCCGATCACCCTGGTGAAGTACATGGCCTATCATACGAGCCACACGGCGCCTCCCGAGGAGATGTGCGCCCGCGTGGAGCGTACGTTGGACCGGGCGGTCGCCGACGGGTTTTCCGCTCTGCTTGTCGGCCAAGAGCGGTACATGGAAGATTTCTGGCAACGAAGCGACATCACCGTCACAACGAATCCGGCGCGAGCCAAGGCCTCCACGACCGCCGTCCAGCAGGCCACCCGATTCAATCTGTTCCATATCCTACAGGCATCCGCGCGCGCGGAGAACACAGGGGTGCCGGCCAAAGGCTTGACGGGGGGCGCCTATGAAGGGCACTACTTCTGGGACAGCGAAATCTATGTCTTGCCGTTTTTGATCTATACCGCGCCGCGGATCGCCAAAAATTTGCTGCGGTTTCGTCATGGCATGTTGGACAAGGCCCGGGGACGGGCGCGGCAGTTGAATCAACGGGGAGCCATGTACCCGTGGAGAACGATCAACGGCGAGGAGGCCTCGGCATATTATGCCGCAGGGACCGCACAATACCACATCAATGCCGACATTATATACGCGATGAGGAAGTACGTGCAGGCGACCGACGATGAGGAATTTCTTTTCGATGAAGGGGTTGAAATGTTGGTCGAAACCGCCAGGCTCTGGCTGTCGCTCGGTTTCTACTCGCTACGCCAAGACGGAAAATTCTGCATTCACTGCGTCACCGGTCCCGATGAATACAGTACGATGGTCGATAACAATGTCTATACCAATCTGATGGCACGTGAGAATCTTCGATACGCCGCCGAGACGGTGGAAAAGGTGCGGGAACGACGGCCGGATTTATTCACGGCACTGGAGCACAAGACCCGGCTGGAGGCGTCGGAGGTGGAGGATTGGAAGCGGGCCGCTGAACTCATGTATGTGCCTTACGATGAACGTCTGAAGATCACACCGCAAGACGATAAATTTTTGGAAGAAGAACCATGGGACTTCAAACACGTGCCGCCGGAGAAGTATCCGCTGCTGCTCTATTATCATCCGCTCACCATCTACCGGTATCAGATCATCAAACAGGCTGATCTCGTCCTCGCCATGCTGCTGCTCGGCCATGAGTTCTCTCCTGACCTGAAGCGACGAAACTTCGAATTTTATGATCCCATCACCACCGGAGATTCGTCACTCTCACCTTGCATCCAAAGTATCATGGCCGCCGAGGTCGGCGACATGGAGAAGGCCCTGGTGTATGCGAGGGTGGCGACCTTGATGGATTTGGGGGATGTGGCGGGAAATGTCAAGGACGGCTGCCATATTGCCTCCATGGGAGGAGTGTGGATGGTGTTCGTCTATGGGTTCGCGGGGCTGCGCGACTATTCCGGCAGACTGAGCTTTCGGCCGGCCTTGCCGGAACAGTTGGACTGTCTTCGATTCAGACTCGCATTTCAAGGACAGAGTCTTGAGATTGATGTCCGCCAAGACGCCACTCGCTATACGTTGAAAGCCGG
>NZ_JBLYIG010000486.1:0-9658 GCF_049222245.1 Nitrospira sp. BLG_2
GTGAAGGTTTGGAAGGTGTCGAGCATCGCTACGAATCGTACTTGCGTGGTGAGAAGCGGATGATGGTGCTGCAGCGTGATGCCTTAGGACGTACGGTGTTCCCCAGGGGCGTGACTGAACGGAGTCCGACGCCCGGTCAAAGCCTCATGCTGACGATCGATGAGGTGATTCAGTATATCGCTGAGAGAGAGCTTGAGGACGCAGTTGGCCGTGCGCAGGCAAAGTCAGGAACAATGATTGTACTTGATCCAAAGACGGGAGCAGTGTTGGCTATGGCGGTGAGTCCGCGATTTGATCCCAATGCCGTGTCGGCCCTCAGCCCTGATCGCTGGCGAAACAAGGCGCTTACGGATGCCTATGAACCAGGGTCCACCATGAAGGCGATGATTGCTGCGGCCGCCATTGCAGAACGAGTGGTAAGGCCGAATACGATGGTATTCGGAGAGCATGGCCATATGACTGTCGCGAACACCGTGATTCATGATCATGAGCGATTGGGATGGATGTCCTTCGCTCAGGTAATTCAGAAGTCCAGTAACATCGGAGCGGCAAAGACCGGTATGGCGCTGGGGGAACAGCGGCTCTATCGATATCTCCAGGCATTCGGTTTCGGACAGCGAACGGAGATCGACCTTCCAGGAGAGGGGGTCGGACTTGTTAGAAATCCAAAAGATTGGGGGCGTCGTTCGGTCGCGTCTATTTCCATGGGGCAAGAGATAGGCGTGACACCGCTTCAAATGGTCTCGGCGGTTGCGGCCATTGCAAACGGAGGTGTGTTGATGAAACCTTACGTGGTTTCAGAAATACGAGATGCTGATGGCCACATCCTTAGACAAGTGCCTCCTCAAGTCAAGCGACGGGTCATTTCTCCGGAAACGGCCCGCAGCGTGACCAAGATTCTTGAAGGTGTCATTACGGACGGCACCGGAGCGAAGGCGGCTATTCGAGGGTTCCGAGTGGCTGGGAAAACCGGTACGGCCCAAAAGATCGATCCACGGACAGGTAGCTATTCGGCATCGCGATTTGTCGCGTCTTTTACAGGGTATGTGCCTGCGGACAACCCTCAATTGGCCATGATCGTAGTAATCGATGAGCCTCAAGGTGATGCGTGGGGCGGAGCTGTCGCGGCTCCCGTATTTAGCCGTGTCGGAGAACAGGCGTTAAGTTACTTAGGGGTGCCGTCGAAGGAGCCTGTCACGTTGGCAATGGCTTCGCAGAGACCGTAATTGTATTGGTATGTCGATGACCTTGGCAACCCTGCTACAGGCTCTAGAAGGACGGGTAAAGATTCTTGATCGTCACGGAAATTTTCAGGTGTCTGTAAACGCGATCACCGATGATTCCCGAGCCGTATCGACGGACAGTCTCTTTGTAGCCGTAAGAGGCGAGCGAGTCGATGGACACGAATTTATTCCAGCGGCGATGAAAGCAGGAATGGTCGCATTGGTGTCGCAGCAGCCGGTGAGGGAGGTGTCTTTTCCATTCGTCCGAGTTGACGACTCCAGAAAGGCGCTCGGTTTGCTGGGGAGCCGATTCTATGGAGACCCCTCGTCGCATATTCGAATGATCGGCGTGACCGGGACCAATGGAAAAACCACCACGACGTATGTCTGCAAAGCGCTGCTGGAAGCCCTGGGCCACCCAGTAGGGTTGATTGGAACCGTCGTCTACCAAATCGGTGAGCGCACGATGCAAGCCACGCACACGACACCCGGCTCTCTTGAGCTACAACAGCTGCTTGCCACGATGGTCGCAGGCGGCTGCACAAGTGCAGTCATGGAAGTGTCTTCTCACGCCCTGGCGCAGGACCGTACGAGCGGATGTGAATATGATGTAGCGGTTTTTTCGAATTTGACCCAGGATCATCTGGATTTTCACAAGACCATGGAGGAGTACTTTCAAGCAAAGCTGAAACTTTTTACGGGATTGACGAGCGGAGTGAAGACGAATAAACGAGCGATCGTGAACATCGATGACCCCTATGGGAATCGTATCGTCGAAGGTTGCCCTGCCCCGGTTTGGACCTTTGGCTTAAAAACCAAGGCGGATCTGCGTGCCGAAGCGGTGCGGTTGTCTCTTGAGGGGACCACCTTTACCGCTGCAACTCCGGTCGGAAGCTTCCCTATCGAGAGTCACCTTGTGGGTGAGCACAATGTCTACAACTTACTCGCTGCCATTGGGGTCGCGTTACACGAAGGGGCCACACCTACTCAGATTCGTGAGACTGTAGCGAGGATCAGTAATGTGCCGGGTCGGTTTGAACGTGTGATCGCTGGCCAGCCGTTTACGGTGGCCATAGATTACGCCCACACTGAAGACGCGTTAGTTCGCTTGCTGACGGCGGCGCAAGCGCTGAAGACCGGCCGCATCATCACGGTGTTTGGCTGTGGTGGAGACCGCGATCGAGGAAAGAGGCCGAAGATGGGAGAGGCGGCCGTGCGCTACAGCGACGTCGTGATATTGACCTCGGACAATCCCAGAACCGAGGACCCCCTCTCGATTTTGGAACAAGTCGAAGCCGGGATGATCGAAGCGCTGCGGCAACGGCCACACGTCCGGTACCGAAAAGTGCCTGATCGGCGAGAAGCCATCGAAGAGGCGGTACGGGAGGCCCATAGCGGAGATATCGTGTTGATCGCCGGAAAAGGGCACGAAGATTACCAGATCATCGGCACGAAGAAGGTTCATTTCGACGATCGCGAGGTAGCGCGCAACGCCATCGAACGACTCGGAACCCGTGTCTAGCTCACGGAACAGGGGCCGATCGGTGCTCGGAAGCTCCAGATGACTCTGTTTACCGTCGAAGAATTGCGGGAAGTAGTCAGCGCGAAAGTCTTGGCCGGTGGCGGGATCGGTTGGACCAAGTCCCGTATCCGTGGAATCAGTCTCGATACTCGGTCTCTTCGACCTGGAGATTGCTTTCTCGCACTGCGAGGAGATCGATTCGACGGCCATGACTTTGTGGCCACAGCGCTGTCGCGCGGGGCGGTTGGAGCGATCGTCCTCGATTCCCACGATGCGTCAGGGCTTGCCTTGAAGCGTGGCCCGAGACGTGCCCAGCCTTTTATTCTCGGTGTCAGCGATCCACTCTATGCCTACCAGCAGTTGGCTGCGTACCACCGAAGCCGATTTCAAATCCCTGTCGTGGCTGTCACGGGGAGCAACGGCAAGACGACGACGAAGGAAATGGTCGCCGCTGTCATGGCACATCGTTGGAAGATCCTCAAGACCGAAGGCAATTTGAACAACCGTGTCGGCGTTCCTCAGACACTGCTTCGCCTCAACGATCAACACAAGGGGGCGATCATCGAGATGGGAGTCGATAATATCGGTCAGACCGCCAGGCTGTGTGAAATAGCTCGACCCACGATCGGGATCATTACGAACATCGGCCCGGACCACTTGCAGTTTTTTGAGACGATGGAGGTATCGGCTCAGGCAAAGGCGGAGTTGCTGGATCTTCTTCCTCGTGATGGGGCCGCAATCCTGAACGCAGATGACTCGTATTACGACTATCTTGCCGCGCGAGCTCGATGTCGTGTGGTGTCGTTCGGCCTTTCATCAAAGGCCGATGTTCGTGCGATTGACATAAAATCAGACGAGCGTAATGGGACGATTTTTCGTCTTCTGCTGCCAGGAGCAGTACGTCGCGCCATTGTTCATATTCGAGTCCAGGGAGATCACAACGTCAGCAATGCCTTGGCCGCCGGAGCGGTCGGTTCGGTTCTGGGCCTGCCCGGTGGGGTGATCGCTCAAGGGCTGTCCCGTTTCCGGCCTGCTGCCATGCGGTCGCAGGTGCTGGTCAATCAGGGCGTGAAATTGATCATCGACTGTTACAATGCCAATCCTGCTTCCATGAAAGCGGCGGTGCAGTTGCTCGCGCAGACAGAGACGAAACGAAAGAAAGTCGCGGTTCTTGGAGACATGCTGGAACTAGGCCCGAATGCCGCCCAGATGCACGAGGAAGTCGGCGAGTTCTTAGCACGACAAGGCATCGATCAGCTCGTGGCCTGCGGTGTATTAGGGCGGAGCCTTGCCAAAGGCGCGAAACATGCAGGGTTGGATCAATCCCGTATTCTTGAAGTGTCGGATGCTCGTGCTGCCGCCGTCGCCTTGAAAACGATCGTAAAACCGGGTGACGTTGTGCTGATCAAAGCGTCGCGCGGGATGAAATTAGAGCTTGTCGCTGACGCACTCCAAAGAGCAAAACACACGACGAAGAAGGCTTCGTAACGGTCGTTCAGACTATGCTGTACATCTGGCTCTATCCGCTCCATACAGACTTCTCGTTTCTGAATGTCTTTCGCTACCAGAGCTTCCGCATTATTTACGCCGCTGTCACGGCGTTTCTGATCGCGTTCGTACTCGCGCCGTGGGTGATTCGCAAGCTTCAAGAAATCAAGCTGGGACAACAGATACGTGACGACGGGCCCAAACGGCATCTGGCCAAAAGCGGAACACCCACGATGGGCGGCATCCTCATTATCTTTGCAGTCACGCTGTCGACGTTGCTTTGGGCCGACATCTCACGCCCCCATATTTGGTTGGTTCTTGTCGCGACGCTGGGGTTTTGCGCCGTTGGGTTTGTGGACGACTATCTTAAATTCATCAAGGCTCGGTCGAAAGGGCTTTCGGCGTCACAAAAGTTCACGGCGCAAATAGTGATTGCGCTCATCGTGGCACTGATTTTGTATTCGTTACCCGGCTACAACACGAAGCTGAGCGTGCCGTTTTTTAAGAATTTTACGCCTGACTTGGGATGGTTTTATGTTGTCTTTGCCGTCCTGGTGATTGTCGGCAGTTCCAATGCCGTCAACCTCACTGATGGTCTCGATGGGCTGGCTATCGGTCCTGTGATGATTGCGGCTTTGGCGTACACCGTGGTCGCCTACGTCACCGGCCACCGATTGATGTCGGAATATCTCCTGATTCCGCACATCGACGGAGCCGGAGAGTTGGCGGTCTTTACAGCGGCCATTCTGGGTTCGAGCCTTGGATTCCTTTGGTTCAATACCTACCCGGCCTCCGTCTTTATGGGAGATGTCGGTTCGCTCCCGCTTGGGGCTGCTCTTGGAGCGGTAGCGGTCATCAGCAAGCATGAGTTGTTATTGTTAATGGTCGGCGGTGTCTTCGTCATCGAGGCAGTCTCGGTGATTTTCCAAGTCGCTTCATACAAATCCAGAGGAAAGCGGATCTTTCTCATGGCTCCGATTCATCATCATTTTGAGATGAAAGGCTGGGAAGAGCCGAAAGTCGTCGTGCGTTTGTGGATTATCGCCATTTTGCTGGCGCTATTAAGCTTGAGCACGCTCAAGTTGAGGTAATCCGGATGGTAGGAATGGACACTACGCAGTTGGACGGAGCTCACGTCACAGTCGTTGGACTGGCACGGAGCGGCGTGGCCGCTGCCTGCTTACTGCAGGAAGCCGGCGCATTGGTGACGGTTGCCGACCGAAAGGATCGTGGAGAGTTACTCGGTGTACTTGGATCGTTGGATTCTACGGCAACCCGCCTCGTGCTGGGCAGTGATTATGAATCGGCTCTCGACCAGGCTGAACTCGTCGTTATCAGTCCGGGAGTCCCTTATCGGCTGGAGGCTCTTGAACGTGTTCGTCGTCGAGGTGTGAGGGTCATCAGTGAACTCGATCTTGCATCACGGTTTCTTTCCGCTCCAATTCTGGCGTTGACCGGCACCAATGGGAAGAGCACGACGGTCACGCTGATCGGGAAAATGCTGCAAGAGAGCGGAAAGAGGACATTTGTCGGCGGGAATCTGGGCACGGCGATTAGTGAGGCCGCCGTACAATCGCTGCGAGCCTGCAAGATGGGTCGTCCATGCCCGTACGACGCTTTGGTAGTGGAAGTGTCCAGCTTCCAACTGGAAACCGTCGAGCGATTTCATCCATGGATTGCAGCGATTCTCAACGTGACGGTGGACCATCAGGATCGCTATGAGTCCATCGACGAATACATCGCGGCTAAAAACAGAATATTTGAAAACCAAACCCCTTCCGACTACGCCCTCTTCAATCTGGATGATTCGAGGGTGGCTACTCTGCGGCGGCGTGCGAAGGCCAGTGTACTGGGTTTCACGAGGGCTCAGTCATTGCCTTCCGATCTGAGAGGAGGCGCCTATCTCAATCGGGATCGCATCATGATGAACATTGGCGGTCAGACGCATGAAATCTGTGCACGGAGCGAGGTCAAAATCATCGGCGATCACAACATCGAAAACGCCATGGTGGCTGCAACGTATGCGTTCTTGAGCGGGTGTCCACTCGGCATAATTCGCCAGGTACTCAGAGATTTTCCCGGATTGGAACATGCGGTGGAGGTCGTTCGCGAGCGGCGGGGTATACGGTTCATCAACGATTCTAAGGGAACCAACGTGGATGCGACACTCAAAGCGTTGGAGAGTATCGACCAACCAATTTGGCTTATCGCCGGTGGACGAGACAAGGGAGGGGATTTCTCTCGGCTGGCTCCCGCGATACGCCGGAAAGTCAAGCGGCTCATTTTGATCGGTGAAGCGGCGCCGCTGATTGAGAAGGCGATGGGGGGCTATCCGGCACTGGAGCGGGCCGACACATTGAAGCAAGCCGTTGAGGTGGCGGCATCGGGAGCGTGTCTGGGCGAGGTGGTGTTGCTGTCCCCGGCCTGCGCGAGCTTCGACATGTTCGCCGATTATCAAGACCGAGGGCGGCAGTTTAAAGTTCTTGTGCAATCTTTGCCGGAGTAACGACGGCAAGGCAGAGGAGCATTGACGCTGGAAGATGCCACAGAGATCTGGAGGGACCTTGGCCTTGCCCTGGTCTACCGCCAGCCCGCGAGCGCCGAAGCGGGTGGCGATGGATCATATCTTGCTGTTTGTGACCATTGCGCTGACGATGGTCGGACTGGTGATGGTCTTCAGCGCGAGCGCTGTGGTGGCGGGCAATCGATTCCACGATTCCTGGTACTACCTAAAGCGGCAACTGGCATGGCTAGTGATTGGTTTGATGCTTCTTCATGCGGCGTCCCGGGTCGATTACATGTGGTGGAAGCGCCTTGCGTTTCCTCTTCTCGGTCTCATCATGGGATTGCTGGTGATTGTCCTTATTCCATCGATCGGTGTTGCCGCCAATGGGGCCCGGCGTTGGTTACGGCTGGGTTCTATTTCAATTCAGCCGGCCGAGATGGCAAAGTTAATCAGCGTGATCTATCTTGCTGCGTACCTCGCAAAAAAAGACGATCGACTTCAGGATTTCTCAACGGGGTTGCTCCCGGCACTGCTCGTCATCGGGATCATCAGTGGGTTGATCCTTTTGGAGCCCGATTTGGGAACCGTGGTGGTGTTGGGTCTGGTGACGGGAGGGCTCTTGTTCATCGGCGGTGCGCGTCTGTCGCATCTCTCAACACTTGCATTATCCGCTGTGCCGATCGGGCTCGCGCTTGTCTTGACATCCGGCTACCGTCGTCAGCGGTTCATGGCATTTCTAGAACCGTGGCGGGATGCGTCGGATACCGGATTCCAGATTATTCAATCATTCTTGGCATTCGGCAGCGGGGGACTCTTCGGAGTCGGGTTGGGAGAAGGCAAGCAGAAGCTGTTCTTTCTCCCGGAAGCGCATACCGATTTTGTGTTGGCACTCGTCGGCGAAGAGTTAGGGTTCGTTGGAACAGGGATTATTATTTTGCTCTTCGCGCTCTTCGTGATCCGCGGATTTCAGATTTCCACCAGAGCGCGAATTCCGTTCGGCCGCTACCTGGGAATCGGCATCACGACGCTCATCGGTATCCAGGCGCTGATCAATGCTTGTGTTGTGACGGGGCTGTTGCCGACCAAAGGTCTTACATTGCCGTTCGTCAGCTATGGCGGATCTTCCTTGGTAATCAACCTGAGCGGAGTCGGGATTTTGCTGAGCATCTCGCGGGATCGGCAGGCTGGACGAGAAGAGATCAGACGGCAGAGCGCAAGTCGCTGGGCGGCTCGGCGATGACGATTGTAATCGCTGCCGGTGGGACCGGTGGGCATCTCTATCCGGCTGTCGCGCTGGCTCGGGAATTTCTGCGCCGTGATCCTTCCACGAGCATTCTGTTTGTCGGGACGGTGCGTGGGGTCGAGTCCAGGGTGCTCGCTCATGAGGGATTCGAATTGGCGTTGATCACCGCGAAGCCGGTCATGGGAAAGGGATTGCTGGATGTCATAAGGGGAGTGCTTTCTGTGCCTGTTGGAATTTGGCAGGCACTGGACATTTTGAAGCGGCGGCGGGCTGATTTAGTGATCGGAGTAGGGGGCTATACGAGTCCGTCTATGTTGGTTGCTGCTGCGTTAAAAGGAATCGCTCGGGTGATTTTGGAGCCAAATGCCCATCCCGGAATGGCCAACAAAGTCGTCGCGCCCTTTGCGCAAAAGATTTTTTTGGCATTTGAGTCCGCCGGGCCTTCCTTTGATCGACGAAAGATCCGTGTCGTGGGGACACCGATCCGACAAGAGTTCTTCGTGCAAGCAACCGATACCGCGTCAACCAAGCAGGATGGTCCGCACGTGCTCATTTTCGGGGGGAGTCAGGGGGCCATGGCCATTAACAGCGCGGTGCTGGAAGGAATACCCCTATTGAGTCAACGTCTTCCCGGTCTGACCATCACGCACCAAACTGGGGAGGGGGATTTTGCGCGAGTCAGCGATGCGTACCGAAGGTTTGGTATTAGGACTAAAGTCGTCCCCTTTCTTTACGATCTGCCTGCCGTCCTTAGGACGGCCGATCTAGTGGTGGCTCGTGCGGGTGCGATGACGATTGCCGAATTGACGGCCTGTGGGAAAGCCGCCATTCTGATTCCGCTGCCCACGGCTATCTACGATCACCAGATGAAGAATGCGCGGACGATGGAAGCGGCAGGAGGTGCCATTGTTCTTCAGCAAGCGGATCTTACGGGAGTGAAACTGAGTGAAATGATTGCAGCTGTCTTAACGGATCCGCAGCGACTGGAGAAGATGCAGCGGAAGAGTTTGGAAATGAGACGAATCGATGCCGGCGAGGTGATCGTCGGTGAATGTTACGCGCTCATGGGAGTGACACATGACATCAACCAATCTACTGGCGCAACCGGAGGTTAGGGTAGTTGAGAATCGGGGGATTCAATCACGGACTTCTGCAGGACGACCAAGGCTAAGCCGTATGACGCTCTTTCGCAAGATACAGCAGATTCATCTTGTCGGCATCGGCGGAGCTGGTATGAGCGGCATCGCAGAAGTCTTACTCACCATGGGATACAAAGTGACCGGTTCAGATCTGCACGTTTCGGAGACGACGAAGAGACTGGAGGAACTCGGTGGGAAAATTTTCATCGGTCATCAGGAGTCCAATGTGGGAGAGGCGCAAGTTGTTGTCATCTCTTCCGCCGTGGCGTCGAGTAACCCAGAAGTTGTAGCGGCGAAGACCCAGCAGATTCCGGTCATTCCGCGGGCGGAGATGTTGGCGGAGCTGATGCGTCTGAAGTTCGGGGTGGCCATCGCCGGTGCTCATGGAAAAACCACCACGACGTCGATGGTCGCGAACGTGTTGGCGCAGGGTGGTCTCGACCCCACAATGGTGATCGGAGGAAAGGTCAATGCCTTGGGCAGCCACGCACGACTTGGACGAGGCGACTTGCTGGTGGCGGAGGCAGACGAAAGCGA
>NZ_JBLYIG010000487.1:0-2622 GCF_049222245.1 Nitrospira sp. BLG_2
CATGTTTGAGCATGTCGGCCGGAATAATTTTCACCTCTACTTCGATATTGTGCGACGCCTGTTGCGCGATAGAGGGCTATTTATGAACCACGGCATCACCTCGCCCGATGCCGACGGGCGCACGGTCGGCTCCGGAGTGAGCGGGTTTATGGACAAGTATGTGTTCCCCCATACCGAACTCCCCCATCTTCACACGGTGATCCGTGAGATGGCGAGACAGAACTTTGAGGTCTATGACGTTGAAAGTCTACGACCGCACTATGCTCGGACACTCGCACACTGGTCACGCAGACTGGAAAGCCAACTCGTTGCAGCCCGTCACATCGTCGGCGAACGGACGCTTCGTATATGGCGCACCTATCTCGCGGGTTCCTCACTGGCGTTTTCGCAGGGCTGGCTGACCGTCTATCAAGTACTGGCCAGCCGCCAGGAAGCCGGCGGTCTGACCGAACTCCCTTTAACTCGGTCATGGATGTATCGATGATTGAGATTTTAAAAAAGGTCAATGCTAAGGGTGAGGTTAAGATTATGCATCTCTCAGCTTCTTAAGTCCGCTGTATCTCAACCTTCACCTCAACCTGTTCCCCTGTCACCCAAAAGATTCTGCACGACGCGCTCGGCTGCCACGGCTCCATCACGAATGCAGTCGGGTATGCCGACCCCGCGATAGCCGGCCCCGGTCAGAACAAGTCCGGGATAGCGGCTTATTGCCGCTTCCAGTTGTGCCAATCGATCCAGATGGCCGAGCGTATACTGGGGCATCGCTTTCCACCATCGATTCACTTCCGCATAACTTGGCTCCACTCTGATGCCGCATAGAGCGGCGAGTTCGTCTCTGGCTTTTACCGTCAGCGCATCATCATCCAGCTGAAGAATGTTCTCCCGCCCCACTCCACCGACATAGCAGCGCACCAACAGATGATCCGCCGGAGCCCGATATGGCCACTTGAGCGAGGTCCATGTCGCGGCAATTAAATGACGCTGCTCCGTTCGCGGCACGATAAATCCGAATCCTTCTATGGCACTCGTCAGAGTCCGTGGAAACGCCATCGCAATGGTGGCAGTCGACGCATAGGAAATCATGTCCAGCAAACCGCCGGCGATCGGCGTCAATGGACGCAACAGGTCTGCCGAAACATACGCCGGTGTGGCAAGAACGACGCCGTCGGCGGAAAGCGCCGATCCATCTTGCAGAATAAGGTCGTACATCCAACGGCCGAGCTTATGCGATCTCACTCTGAGGGCATCGACTCGAGCACCCATACGGAGTTCGACCCCTTGCTGCGTCAAACGACGAGTCAAGGCGGTTACCAAATCACCGAGACCATTCTTGAGACTGACAAACATCGTCCGTTTCGGTTGATCTGTCGAAACTGACGGGGCGGCCTTCTTTGCGGCCATCATGCCGCGAACGATGCTGCCATGCCGTTGTTCCAGCTCAAAAAACCGAGGGAACGCGGCTCGCAAGCTCATTTGCTCGGCATCCCCCGCATAAATTCCGGCCATCAACGGTTCCAAGACCCGCTCAAACGCTTGCGCCCCAAACCGACGGCGAAGAAAGCCGGCCAACGATTCATCGCCCGTTGCGGGGCCTGGTGGAACGGCGATCTCCAACCCCATGCGCGCCAAACCCGTCCAGGTGAGCAGACCACTTCGAAGGAAGGACCCCAGTTGTTTCGGAACGAAGGACAGCAGTCCTTCGGGTAAATCATGCAGTTGTCCTTTATACAGAACACAGGCCTTTTTGCTTGTTTCATTGGTGTTGATGAGTTGATCGGCAAGGCCGAGCTTCACGCAGAGATCGAGGCCGGCCTGTTTTTGGGAAAGGAAGGAGTCCGGTCCGGCTTCAGTCACCATCTCGCCGACCCGGTGCGTGACGATCTTTCCTCCCCAGGATGTGTCGGATTCGAGGAGCGTGCATCGAATGGAAAGACCGGCCTTCGTCGCCTTTTCTTGGAGTGAAAAAGCTGTGGCCAGGCCGGAAATGCCACCACCCACTATCACGACTGTGCGTGGTCGAGTCACGACTGAATGCAGGAAGAGGATTCGTGTGTCGTCAAGACGTCGAGCAACGTCTCGATGAGTGGAGGCGAGTCATTCAGCATGGCGATACGCTCAAGGCGCATGCCCTTGTTGGCAGCCAATTGCTTCAGTTCAATATCGATATCAAAGAGGGTTTCCACGTGGTCGCAGAGGAAACCAATAGGCGCCACCAGCACATGCCGGTGTCCGGCCAGCTGAATGGTTTCCAACATTGATTCCACGGTGGGTCCCAGCCATGGCTCGTTTGATCGCCCCTGACTTTGATAGGCAAAGTAGATCGGTTGATCGCTAAGAAGTTGTGTCACCTCTTCGACCGTGCCCTTTACTTCATCAGGATAGGGATCCTTCATGGCTACGATCCGCTCAGGCAGACTATGCGCTGTAAATAGCACCGCCACCGTTGCGCGCACGTCTGATGGAAACGCGAGGAGTCCTAACCGGATATTATCCGCGAGAGCGGCAATCAATCGAGGATGCCGGTTCCAACTGCCGACATATGTCACATCGGTCCGATCTCCACACTCGGCACGGGCTTCTTCGACTTTTCTCCGATAGGCTCCCGTACTCAGAGAGGATTGT